>JASHYD010001089.1 GCA_030043175.1 Xanthobacteraceae bacterium
CATGCGTTGCGGCGCCGGCCTCAATCCATGACTTTGCATCTTGCATCGTGGCGCCGTGCCTCAAGCTGGAGCGGCCGTGAACTCGCCGGTCAGCATTGTCGCGAACAGGAACGGGTCGGGCATGCCTTTGCCCGATAGCGCAACGGGCGCGATGCCCTCGCCGCCGACGGTCCACCAAAATGTCGAGCCGGCGTAAATCTTCGCATAATCGCGCACGCGAATCGAATTGAAAACTTCGCTGAAGCTTTGGCCCCGGGCCGCCAGCAGCGCTTGGGGGACTGCTTGGGGGACTGCTTGGGGGAGCTCCTCCCGGCCGTTCCTGTCGCCTGCGCTCGTCTGGGCCAGCACTTTTTGAGGTTCCTGATACGGCGGCGGCAATGCCGCGAGCTCGGCGATCATGGCATCGAAATTCGCTTCATGATCAAGCGTCGACATCAGGAACGCCTCCGCGGCCTCGAACCAGTCGTCCTGGGACGCGAACTCTGGTGGCGGGATAGTGGCATTGTCATCGGCGCAGGCAAACAGCGTCAGCGGGAAATAGCGCCCGACGCCGTCGAGCGAGGCCATGAAGGCTCCCATCACGCTCCTGCCGCAGATATCGACGCCGAGCCAAAACCGCCAAATCGGGGCGGTGAGAAACGCCGGTTGCCATTTGTCGCCGAGTGTTGTGCGCGAGGCCGATATCGCACCCTGCAGCCATGGCTCCCACGCGTTGAGGAATTCGCGCGGCGCCCCAATGGCAATGAAATCCCGCTTTGCCGGCACTTTACCGTAAAGGCTGCACTGCATGGCGTGTCACAGCGTTGCCGGGCACTTGAACTCCGTCAGCGCCGGCAATTTCAATGGGTTGGATGCAGTGCCTGTTCCCAGCTGAAACGGTACGTCGCGTCCGCCCAGAATCCAGGTCGCGGTAATCGCGTTGACGTTCGGGCGGGCGGATTTCGAGGCCGTGTCGAGGAGCCGGAACAGCGCCCATTGGCTGCCGGCCGGGCGAGGCAGCAGCTCGGAGGGCTGGGCGCCGGCAACCGGCGGATCCTGGGCGAGCGACACGGCGGTCCTGCCGCCGGCGCCCGGCCATTGAACGGCGATTGGGGCGGGGTTCGGCTGGTTGGACGATATTACCTGAATGCCGTTGATCTCCAACTTCGCCTGCAAACCGGTGCCGGGAAGCGCCGGCGGCGTCACCGTCAGGTTGATAGCGGGAAAGTTGCCGTTGGTCGGGAAGAACGCATCCTTGATCTCGGCTGCCCGCTGAAACTGGCGCAGCGTCTCCGCCGACATCAGCTTGCCAACGGGGTTGTCCTCACGCCACTTCCACTCTTTCACAGCGGAGGTGTCCGCATATTGCTCCAGCCACTTCCTGAAGAATCCGTCGAAATAGCCGTTGCCGCCGAACAGGCGGCCAAAATCCGCAAGCCCGATTTCGGTCTTCGCACCGCGATCGAGTGGATAGCGGCCCACGGCGAGCTGCTTGCAAGGGCCGTAGATGGACTTTTGGAATTCGTCGCGGATCGTCCGGTACGTCTCGTTGGCGACGGTGTCTTCAAACGAGCCGGCCGCCAGCAGCAGCATGTCCCTGAACGGAGGCGGCATCAGCTGCGCGTGGGTCTTAAGCTGGGGGACCTGGATCCGCAACGCCGCGGTCGCCTGCTGCTCCTGGGCCGGATTGAGCACGATCGTCTGGAGACTGGTATTGATCTGGCCCAGGTCGCCGAGGACGAGGTCGACCATGCGGCTCTTCCCGTCGCCTTCCACCGCCTGGTGGAGCGGCCGGAACAGTCCCTCGATAGTGGCGCCGGGAGAAACACTCTGCCCGGCGAGCAGCGGTGCTGCCGGGCCGTCTTTCTTGGCCTCGCTGCCCCCAGACTTGCCGTCTTTGCGTTCACGCGTCAGAACCGTTTCATCCCGGATCGATTCCATGAGCATGCGGATCGGCGAAGTCGAAGCGGCCGCCGCAACCAACGCCTCGTAATTCGGCTTGCCGGCGTTGAGGGGCCGGATGCGCAGCTTTTGAAGCGCCTGCATCCATTGGGCGGAGAAATCCTTCTCGTAGCGATCGAGGATATCGTGGGTCAGGTTATCGAATTGCTTCTGGATGGCGCCCAGCTCGCCGGTAGTACCCAGCACCCAGTTATCGCGCTGGAGCTGGTCCGCGATGGTCGGGAGCTTCTCGACGAGACTGTCATGGAATCCCGCATAGGTGTAGAAGCCCGGGACCGAAATGGCATCGGCCCCATCGCCGGACACCGAGTCGAACACGGTGGCAAAGTCCGGTCCGCCATGCTGGGCAGCGACCCAGTCGGGCGCACGCGACTGCGATTTGAGAAGCTGGTAGGCGCGGTCCGCGATGCTCAGCCGCGCCAGGATGCGCTGGCACTCGGCGATCAGGCCCTGGTTGGCGTCGACCAGCGGCGCGTCCCCGCCCTCAAGGTCAAACATTGCAACCAGCGCCTCTTCGAGCGCCTTGCGGCCCTCGGCGTAGGCAGCGCCCGGATAGAGATTCTCGCTCCAGTCGCTTCGCATCCAGCTCAGGATGAGATCGCGGTCCGCCGGAACGACGCCGGAGATCATCATGTAGACCTTCAGCGCCTCATAAATGTAGCCGGGGTCCGACTTCTTGGCTTCGAGCACTTCCTCCAGGCGGAACATCAGCCGCGGCCGAAACAGCCGTTCGAGACTGACGTGATACACCTGCTCGGCTGAAACCTGAAGGCGCTCGCGCTGGCTCAACCCCATCGTCGCGAGCAGTGGGGTGGCGGTTTCGCGGGTGGCGTAGCCGGTCGGCAGGTTGCGCATCTTGTAGATGAGCGGCAACACCTGGTGCAGATCGCGGTCGCCGATGGTGGTTTCGTGCGCAAAGGGGCCCGCCTGCCGTTCGTAATCGGCGGCCGCCAACTGGGTCGCGGTGATCAGTTCGCTGTTGTATCTATAGCTTACCCACCACAGTCCTGTCATCGCTGCCGCTAGGAGCGCGACCGTCGAGTAGAGGCAGGCCATGAGGATGCGGCCGCGGCGGACCGCAGCCGGGTCGGTCGAGACCCAGGCGGCTTCCCCGATGATGACGTTGCGAATGAGGTCTGTCAGGAAGAAGCTCTTGCCGAGACCCGAATAGGCCTGGGCGCCCGCGTGTTCGGCGCCGAAGCTTTTTGCCAGCGCGCCGATCAGGCGGTCGATCGGCGTGCCGTGCTGCGTGCCGGATGTGAAATAGAAGCCGCGCAGCGTCGCATTGGCGTGATAGCGGGTCGGCTCGAAAATCTGGTTGAGGAAATCGAAGATCGGCCTTGCCAGCGCGGCCATCTGGGTCGGGAAACCATAGAGCAGCACGCGGTTGCTTGGCGTCGGCTCCTCCTGGAGCCGATCGGTGAGTTCGCTGTTGAGGCGTTCGATCAGCAGATCGAACTCGCCCGGGATGTCGCCGACCATGTTGCGCGTCTTGTCGGCGGTCTGGAACGTCGCCCCCCAGACCTGGCGGCGGCCCTGGTCGGTCTGGTCGGCGAAATACTCGGTGAAGCCGGCAACCAGATCGCCCTTGGTGAACAGCGCATAAACCGGAAAATCGACCTTCAGGCGTTCATGCAATTCGAGCAGGCGGGTGCGGATCGCGGTCGCATGGGCGGCGATCTCGGCGGGCCCAAGCAACATCAGGTCTTCGAGGCTGATGGCGACGATGACGCCGTTGATGGGCTGGCGCGGCCGGTTCTTCTTGAGGAGATCGAGAAAGACGAGCCAGCTCTGCTTGTCCGCCTTGGCGTCGGAATCCTGGGTGGTGTAGCGCCCGGCGGTGTCGATCAGCACCGCCTCCTCGGTAAACCACCAATCGCAATAGCGGGTGCCGCCGACGCCGGCAATCGCTGCGGGCGTGGCGCCGCGCGACAGCGGAAACTTCAGCCCGGAATTGACGAGGGCGGTGGTCTTGCCGGAGCCGGGTGGGCCGATCAGCAGATACCACGGCAGATCATAGAGAAAGTCGGACTTGCCGTTGCCGGAGGCTTTCAGCGTCGCGAGCGCGTCCTTCATCCGGTCCTTGAGAACGTCGGCGTCGTCCTCGACCTTGTCTGCGGTTGCGATGCCCGCAGCGATCTGCGCGGCGGCTTTTTTGCGGCGCCTCCAGTTGAACGTCATGACGGACGCGAACGCGGCCGCCAGGAACAATATCGTGAGTTCGCGCACGATAAAGTTGTCGAGCGGTCGCCAGCCGCCGATCGAGATCAGCGGACCGGCCAGATAAACAAGTGCGCAGACCGATGTAAGACCTACGCCGGCAAGGACGATCCGCATGATTTCTTTGGAGGAGATGGGGCTCATCGCCTGGTTCTCCCGCTCTGGAACGGACGACCGATAGTAAGGGGGCTTTCACGTCGGGTTTGCGCCGTCATCGCTGGCACGTCCTCTGAGCGACCGGGCCGGTATCGGTTCGCGGAATGAGGATTTCGACCCGCCGGTTTTTGGCCCGCCCTTCGGGCGTCTTGTTGTCGGCGATCGGCGCAGTCTCGCCTTTGCCGTCGGTCTGCAGGCGCTCCGGCTTGGTGAGAAGCGGACGAAACAGCGCGGCCACGGCCTTGGCGCGCTCGACCGAGAGGTGGTAGTTGGACGGGAAGCGGACGTTGCTGCGGCTGATCGGCGTATTGTCGGTGTGCCCGACCACCTTGATGAAGCCGTCCTCCTTGTCGAGCGTCTGCGCAATGCGCTCGGCAACCGGTTTGAACGCGTCGAGCACGGCGGCTGAGCCCGGGTCGAACAGAAAGACGTTGCCCACGCGCACGGTGATCTGGTTGGCTGTCTGCTCGGCCATCGCCTGTTCGGCGGCAACCTCGGGTCCGAGCGCGGCACAGATGCGTTGGATCTGGGTGATCGTGTCGGTGGGTGGTGGCGGCGGCGGTTCGGGTGGCGCCGGCACCGAGACGGCGCGTTCGAGCGACAGCTTGCCGGCGTCGAGGAGCGTCGCCATCTTGGCGTCTGCGGCGTCGACGCCGCCCGAGAGCCAGTAGAGGAGGAGGAAATAGAGGCCGAACACCGCGAGGCCGACGAGGCCGAGCACGCCCCACCACGGCACCCGCAGGCGAGAGGCCTGGTTCGCCAGCTTCTGCCCCTGCCAGTGCGGCGACAGTTCGCGATAGACCTTCGGGCGCACCCGACGCAGCGTTTCGTAAAGGTCGCGCTGGATTTGCTGCAGCGTCGCCACGCCGCCGGCGGTGGTGCGGTGAACGCCGTGGAATCCGAGGGCAAGGCAGGTGTGCTGCAGCTCGAGCAGGTCGTAGTTGACGACCGGGTCCTGCTTCAGTCGGGTGAGTTCGTCGAAGAAACGGACGCCACCGGTGCGCTCGCCGAAGAAACGGGCCAGCATGCTGTATTGCGCCCAGACGTGGCGGTCGTCAGTGGGGATGTTCTGGACAATGTCGTCGGCGGTGGCGCAGATGATGTATTTCGCGGCGTTGGCCTGGGCCTCGGCGATGCCGGCGGAGCGGATGTCTCGTTCGAAAAACTTGATCGCCTCGGCAACCTGCTCCATCAGGCTTGCGAATGACGCGCGGGCGAGCGCGACGCGCAGGCGGCCGAGCAGAAGCAGAAGCGGACCGGCCGAGTGCAGGATCGGGTTTTCATTCGACGCGACCAGTTCGTCGATCCTCACCTCGGGCATGCGCGCCCGAGGCACCGCCGGCTGTGGCTGCTGCGCCGGGGTCGAGATCCATTCGTCAGGATGGGTATTTCCGGGCGCCGGCGGCGGCGCATAGGGGGTGGCCGCAGCCGGTGTCGGCTGCGGCGGCGCCCGGTCTTGTGGCACGGGGCTGTAGGGTGCCGCCGGCGCCGTGGACGGGGGCGGCTGCGGGACCGCGCGCCGCCCTCCCGGATTGGGGCGGATCATCGTCCTCTCGTCAGGAACGCCGAAGGGACTGCGCGGGGGAATCCTGTCGGTCATCGCCGGTCTTCCAATACGGCCCACAGTTCAAGTTCGAGCTCCGGCCAGTCGCCGGAGAAGTGCATGCCGATCGAACTCGCCGTTGAGAATTCAGGCCACAGCGGCGATTTGCGGTCGAAGAAGAAATAGACGTGATCGGTGATCGCGCGGATCTGCGGCGGCGGCGTCGGCAGGTGGATCAGCGGCACGCCGGGCAAATGGGCGTGCACGATCTCGTTCATCTTGGTGTTCGGGCCGACCTTGAAGAGGTGGGGAAACTGGCCCTGGATGTCGGTCAGCGGCCGGCGCGCTGCGACCTCGAGTACGAAGGTGGCGTTGCGGAACAGCGAGCGGTCGCGGATCGTCGACACAAAAGCGTTGTTGGCGCGCTCGATGATCTCCAGCCGGATCGCACGGCGGCCGATTCGGGCGCTGAGGAAATCCTGCAGGTCGCGCATCACCGGGCCGAACACGTTCTCAAGGTCGTCCTGGTCGTAGACCGGGTATTCGCGCGCGCGGCGCTCCGGCGTGGCGAAGGTGGCAAGCTCACCGACGAGGCGCAGGAATTCCTCGAACAGCCGCTCGGGGTGCAAATAGCCGGAGGACCTGAAATGTCTGAGCACCGCGATATGGCGGTTGAGGAGCTGCAGCACCAGGTATTCCGCGCTCTGCAGTCCGCCGCCGGCGGTGGGGTCGGCGGCGTAACGCGCCAGTTCGTCGAGCCTGTTGTCGATCCAGCCGATAACGCGATCGATCCAGCCGGCGACCACCGGGTGGGCTCGACACAGGAGCAGGGGCGGGATGTACTTCTCGTCGAACACGATCTGCTTGTCGCGAACCTCCAGCACGCGGGCCATGCCGAGGTTGATGTATCCGGGCTTGGGGGTCTTGCGAAGCTCGAAGGCGAGCCGGGGAAACGCGACGTCGATTTCCTCTTCAAGGCGCAGCGTCGCGGTGGAATCGATGAAGGTTTCCGAGCCGATCATGAACCGCGCGGCGCTTTCGGTCTCCCGGTCGTCGGCCTCGCGCATGTTGGCAGCCGCGACCGGCATCGATAGCCAGGCGATCTGCTGCGCGGCATTGTCCGGCACTGCGACCGGAAACGGCAGCGGACTGTCAGTCGGAAGATCGAAGGGGGTGCCGTCCGGCAGGACGCCTGCGACGCGCCGCAAGCCGAATTTGCCCTGCTGGGCGAGGTCGCGGTCGATTTCGAGAATAGAGAAGCCCCACGGGTACGGGGT
>JASHYD010001090.1 GCA_030043175.1 Xanthobacteraceae bacterium
TGATGGGCGAATTTGCGAACCACCTCGGTGATCCACTCGTCCCAGCCCGGCAGATGATGAATGACCACCACTCCCGGAAATTTGCCGTCACGCGCTGGGCAAGCGTAGTAAGCCTCTCCGCGGTCGCCAGCGTGGCCAACGAACGTCACAGTTTCGGCAATCAGGGAAGGGTAAGACATCGTGGTCTCTCACCAATAATTCACAGGCCGAAGACAAACGGTTGGCTGCTCATTGCGGATTTGCAGTGGTTGTTTCATCACGGTCTTTCCAGGCTCTTGGCTATCATGCCGCAAAGCTTATGGCCACAGCCCTGCCGCTTCTATGACGGTAGCGGGTTGGTGCCTTGAACCAAGGCTGCCGGTCCGCTACGACCACTTTCACCGGCCGCTTTCGGATGACGAGCGGACGTCTGCCCATCGTTGTGGCATTGCCTCGCCTTGCGGTTTGTTGTCATGATGATCGCGCATTCGTTGCTTCCAGACAGAGGAGATCGGCATGAACTGGATTTTCAGGCTTTTGTTGAGCGTGCCGGTCGGGTTGATACTCACGACGGCTGCAATGGCGCAATGGTCGATCGGCCAGCCCGGCACGCGTGAGCCGCGCCCAGGCCAGAACCGCTATGTGTATCTGGTGATGTCCGATCCCCTGCCAGCGAGGGAATTCGATTTCAATGACGGCTACCAGAACATGCACATGGGCGATCTCGTGCAGCTCCCCGGCTGGACCGGAGCACAGCGTTTCCGGCTGGTGCCTGAGGTCATGCCGCGTAACACCCAACCACTTTACCGGCGCGGCAATCTGATCATCTGGGATCAAGAAGGCACCGATCTCAACAAGCTGCGAAGCGACGCCAACGCCGCCATCGCCGGAGGCAAGAGCCGGCTTATCCCTGGATTCGACTACTCGCCTGACGGCCCGGTCCGCGCGACCTACCAAGTCATCGCCCCGCGCCTGACCCGCCCCGACGGCAGAAAGCCGTTCATTCCCGACTACGCCGATAACAAGACGCCGCGGCCCAACCGCTACATCATGCTTGATTTCGTCGAGCCGCTTGCCGGTGTCAGCGATAGCGCTTTCGAAGCGGCACTTTCGAAGCGCCTCATCGAAGTGCTGGCACTGCCGGGTTGGATGGCGGCACAGCCGTTCCGCTTCGCCACGCCCTCTTCGAACGCCGCCCCGTCGCATCTCGCTTTCACGAGATACCTGGTGATCTGGGAAACCGAGGGCAGCCAGGCACAGGAGCTGCAAAACACGCTCGACGCCGCGACCCATGCGGGCGCGGTCAAGGCGCTGGCTGCCGATCCCGCGACCGCCCAGTCAAGCTGGTGGGTGACGACTTCGCCCTTCATCACCAAGGACGATTTCCAACGATAAGGTTTGAGGCGCGCATCGACCAGCACCATCGGGATTCTAGGCGCCCCGGCTTTTTTGATCAGGCGACCGGATCGCTCTTCGGAATGTGAGTCGCTACCCCCTCGCTCCGGCGGGCTGCGATGCGCCACCCGCCGTCGCGAGGACGAACAGCATTTCAGTCCGGATAGTCCTTTCGTTCCAAGCCTGTTTCCAAGCTAAAGATCACCGCGCCGCGCGCTGCTCATCCAGCCACGTATACATGCGGCGAATGCCGCGGATGTCGGCGCCGGGTCCGGTGATTTGCGGAAAGTCCTTGGCGTGCGCGGTGAGATCGACGCGCTTTACGGCGTCATCGGGTGAAACGCCCTCGTTTTTGAGCTTGGTCACCTGATTGATCAGATCGCCCAGATAAGCCTGATAAGCCGTGATCAGGCTCTTATTGGTGAAGGGCACGCCATGCCCGGGCAGATCCACCGCGAAGTCGAGCTTCTTTAGCTCTTCCAGTGTGGTGATCCACTCGCTAAAGAAGGCGTCGCCCATGTAAGCGAGCCGGCTTTCCATCAGGTCGCCGGTGCAGACGATGCGCTCTTTCGGAAGATAGACAACCGTGTCACCGCCGGTATGGCCGCGGCCCAAGAACAGCAGATCGATCTCCCGACTGCCCCTGTTGAGGACCATCTTGGTGGAATAATGGATGGTCGGAGGCGTCACCTTGATCTCACGGTTATTTTGCTCAAGGCGCTGGGCATCGGCCAAATCCTGCTGCAGCGCCACCTTCTGCTGCGCAATTCCCTCCGCCGCGATCTGCTTGTTGAGGGTATCGATCCGCGCCGACAATGTGGTCACCTGTGACGTCAGGAACGGCTCGCGATGAAGCACGTCGACCGTCGCAAGCATTTGATAGAGATAGTCGGTGGCGATGATTCCCACCTCAGGCCCGAAAATCTGGTTGCCAGCCGTATGATCATAATGCCAATGCGTATTGACGACGTACCGTATCGGCTTGTCAGTAAGCTTCTTGATATCTTCGACGAAGGCCCGGGCCGCCGCCGGCGAGGTGCCGACATCCACGACCAGAACGTCCGTATCGTTGACGATGACGACGTTGTTGCTGCCGAGCCCGGCCTTGGTTACCGTCGCATAATAGACGCCATCGGCTATCTGCTCAAACTTGTACGCATTCCCTTGCACTACGGGATAGTTCTGCGTCACGGGTTGCGCCTGGGCCGTAAGGCATGGCGCAGCGCAAACCCCCGCGATCAATGCAAAAATGCGCAACCTCATGACAACCTCCCTCTCTTTTGTTGGCAACGCGTGGCCTGATGTCGAGCATTTCTAGCAGGAGCGCCGCTTTAACGCGAGCCTGGAACCGCTTGGGAACATCACGCTGCAAGTCCAAATCCTCCGCCCGGCACCGGCAAGCGCCGAATCCGGACAATTGGCGCCAACCTGCACTTGAAGCGGACGTCGCATTTTGTCCTCTCTCATTGGGAAAGCGGGTCAGCGGGTCCCGGCCCTCGGTTGGCGACTTTTCACTGACGTTTTTGGCCGTCTGCTACGCGCGTCGGGCTGACGATCTCTGTGGGTAACGTATCCGGCCGTGACGACGGCGGTCCGGCTGAGGCATTGGCGGCGAGTGAAGGCGATCACTCACCGCCAAGAGCTCGGGCGTGTGAGATCCGTCAGCTCTTTCGGTTCGCCTCGACGTGGCGAGCGAAGTTATTGAGAACGGACTGCCAGCCTTGGCGCTGTTGCTCGATCGAATAGGTCGATTCACTGTCGAATGTAACGCGCACGTTAACCCCCGTCTGGCTCGGGGTGAACTCGACCTGGGCCTCACGATCACCGAAGGTATATTCGATCAGCTTGGGCTCGATGATCTTCGTGTACGTTCCTGCGAAATCGAAGCCCATGCTGCCATCCTTGGCCTCCATGCGTGAGGAAAATTTGCCCCCCTCTCGCAGATCGACAGAAGCCGTGGTCGTGTGCCAATCGTCGGACGCTGCATCCACTGTGTGATGTCATCAGGCGTCGTAGAGGCCCTCCATATCTCCTCGACGGGGGCCATGATATTCGTCTCGACCATGATTTCCACGATCGTCCTCCTTTCTGTTTTGACCGCATCGAACAAGAGTTCGCGTCTCATTGGCCAAGCGCTGCCCGCACACTTGGCAGACGCATAGAGCGAAACCCGCTCAAATCAGGACACTACCATGTTGTTGGAGCATGACCTTCTCTCCGCCGATCTGTTCGTGCTTTTGGGATCCATGCTCTCCGGTAGAAGCTTGATTCCCCAGGGTAATTGGTCATGCGGGTCTTCACCCCGATAGCCTCACGACCCTGGTCAGTCCCGCACACGCAGAGGATCCGCCCAGCGTCCCGACCCACCAGCCCAATGTCTGGGCGACGATCGGCTTGAGCGACGTTCTTGTATCGCTGCCTCCTGATTCGAAACCAAACCCTGCGAGGGCATTGCCGAAATTTGCTACGGCATCACGAAACGAGAGCGGCGCAAGAACGGATGATGCAAATTATTTTAGCGGGCGGCGAACCTAGGTGTCTGATACAGCTTCATTTTTTGAAGGGACGCGACCGCTGGCTCTTATCCACGCCATGGTTCGCCCGATCGGGCGCTTGTGGGCATCCACAGCGCGCATGCCGCGGTGATCTGCGTAGCGCGTCCAAATCCGCGCGCGGAGATCGGAGAGCGCGGTAAGGCCGCCAAGGCCGCTTGCCCCGACTCTCCTGGACCCGGGGACTTGAGGCTTTGGGAACTCGATCGCGGGCGTCTCATTTAGTTCAAAAGGGGACCCGCGTGCTGCTCCGGCGCCGCCAAGCCCCAGAGCGCTGCGACGAAGGCTACGAGAATCAGC
>JASHYD010001091.1 GCA_030043175.1 Xanthobacteraceae bacterium
GATCGGAAGCAAACCCTGTGGCCAGGGAGGGTCGTTTGTTGCCCGGCCGTCGTTGACAACGGACATAAGAGTACTACGGCCGCCCAACGAACTACCGCAGTCTGTGGCAGTTCTACCGGGGCGTCCGCCAGACCTGGAAGAAGTGGCTGGAACGGAGGTCGCGGGGAAAGCCCTCAGTTGGGAAAGGTACGCGCAGATCCTGCGCCGTCACCCGCTGCTGCGCCCGCGGATCGTACACACTTGGACCAGAGCAGTGAGTCAAGCCTGAGGAACCCACTGCGGTAGTTCCGCACGGCGGGATCTGTGAGGGGGGAAGACCGATCGCACCATGGCCAACCTAAACGGGCACGAAGCTGGAAACGGCGGACACAGACAAGGGGACCCTAAAAGTGCCGATCGCGTCTTCTCCTACTCGGCGTTTGGCGATTGAGCCGGGGCCGGGCCCTTTGCGTAGCAGTCGGCAGTTATTTCAAATTGACTGAAACTCGAAAGCAGCGGCTTCGTTTTGGCGAGTTGTTCCTTTGCGGCCTGGCAAGCCTCATAGCTCGCAAATTCCTGGGAGTGTGTGGCCAGCCCGACACTGCGGCTATCTTCAGTGATTATCGCAATAGTCCAAATCAGCACGTAGATCATGAGGATGCCTTTACCGCTGCGAACAGAACTTATTACCTACTCGCTGTCCGCTTGGCCAGGGCGCGGACGAAGATGCTTACGATGAAGCGCGTGATGCTGCGGCCAAGGGGGGCGCGCTGCCAAGTCGACGAAGGGGCTGCACGCCACTGCTCCGCCGCTTCCCGGATGTGCATGACGGCTGGAACGGCCTCGGAATGGTGCACGAGACGCGCGACGATCACCGACAGGCAGCCGATTGCTGTCAAGGTGGCGACGAGCGGATCGGGGCGGTCAAGCGACTGTTCGAGGCATGCCGGTGTTCGTAACGATCGGGAGGTTGGCGGATAAGTCGATCATCTCAGCCCCAGCCCATCGCTCGCACCGAATGAGCGGGCCGGATACCCCGCGGGTTTGACCAAGACCGATCCCGCACATGTTCGCCAGTGCGGCGTAAAGAATATCAGGCGGGGTCGAACGTGGACCGTGGCGTCCAGCCCCGCCGAGCCATTCTCGGCTTAGAACTTCAGACCCCCGGTGACGAAACGCCTGATCTTCGGGTCGCGGTCGATCGGGTCGCAGTCGATCACCCCGACCCCGTTAGTGGGGCGTTGAGAGCCCCACGTCTGAAACTTTCGTACCTTTCAGTAAATGTAGCCTCCGCCGTGGCGTCGGTGAGGTACAAATTCAGACGATTTGCCGTGGGCGACTCATAAAGGACGGCGCAATGCAACACTATCGACGCGAAAGACACAGCATTTCCAGACTTATCGTTCATTTGGTTTGCGTCACCAAATACCGGCGCAAGGTATTCGATGCAGCGGCATTGGAGTGGCTGGCGGGGCAGGCTCGGCAAGTCTTCGCCAAGATGGATTGTCGGCTGTTGGCCAGCGACGGAGAGGCCGATCACCTGCATATCCTCCTCGAGTACCCGCTGAAGCTGTCGGTTTCGGTGCCCTTGAACGCGTTGACCAGCACGTCAAGTCGGATGCTTCGCAGGATCCGGCCAGACATCGCCTCTCGCTATCGCGACGGCGTTTTGTGGGTCGCCGGCCTATTTCGCTGCGGCGGCCGGCGGCGCTCCATCGGCCATTCATCAAGCAGTATGTCGAGCAACAGAGGCAGGGCGCTTCCTCGTCGCCCTAAACGGCGAGGCTCCGGCGCGCTGAGAATTTGCTGCTCGGGGCAAACCCATCTTACGCGACCCCTCGCCAGCAAGCCTTATTCGGCGTCTGCTTTCCCTGACCGCAGGTAGCCTATCTCCGCCGCAGTCTAGCTTGTATTCGCCATGATGTCGCCGCTCTTATGCCGCATGTGCGCGGTTATGTGCGTTAGCGTACAGAGTGGGTTGCGTAATGGCGTTGCGGTTTTCCTCGCCCATCAATCGTCGGGGAGCGATGTTTGGTATGCTGGCTGCGGGTGGCGCCGCAGCTTTGTCCCTAAAGGTGCCGGCGGTTGCCGCGCCGCATGCCGAGAAGGCTTACGCGGCCTTCTTCCTCGGCCAGGGCGGTTACCTGTTCTCGTGGGGAATTCCGAGCCTTGAGCGAGAGGCGCGCAAGCTCGGCCTTGCGACCGACGTCTTCAGCTACACCGACGTTTATCCCGCCTGGACAAACATCCTCCGCAAGCGCAAGGAGGGTTACAAGGTGGCACTCGTCGGCTACTCGCTGGGCAACACCACCGCGACCTACTTGCAAAGCCGTCTCACGGTCGACCTGCTGCTCGCGATCTCTGAATCCTCGCTCGGTCGCAACCACCCGATCAAGAAGCAAAACACCAAGCGCTCCGTGTTGTGGTACGGGCCGGATATGCTCTCCAATGCCGGAGTCCACGATGGCTTCGATGAGACCAATTACATCGACAGCACGCATCTTTTTATGGATGTCGATCCCCGCGTGGTGAGGGGCGTGCTCGACGAACTAAGGCGTCTTGTCGCACCCGAAAGGCGTGAGGAACCGATCGTGGCGGCGAAAGCGCCCGCGCATGAGCCGAGGCGCCAGGAACCGATCGTGGCGGCGAAAGCGCCCGCACATGAGCCGATTGTGCCTCCGGTCGACGGCAAGATGGTATCGGCGCCGGCGCCCGCGCAACTGCTAGACGCGACTTCGCTGCCGCCGGCCACTAGCATCGCGCCGGACATGACTTGCACGAAATGCTGGGGACTCGTGCGAAGCCCGGGCGCGGCAGGGCCTGACCCCTGGATGCAGTGAGGTTGTGCTCAGAGTGAGCATATTCGCCCGCAGCTGCGGCTAAGTCCTCGGAAAGCGACACGTGTCCGAGAACTCTCGACCGCGCCACGCCACCGTCACCTACGGCGCGCCATCTGCGGCATTGCCGATCAGCCGGCGAAACTGCGCTCGCATGAGGTCTTGGTCGATGACGTTTCGGTCGAAGCCAACTTCCATTCTTTAAGCACCGAGTCGTTCTGCACCAACGGTTAGAACTGGGGCCGGCGAGGCTAAAAATGTCATCCGGCCGCTTGGCTGGCCGACGGCGCCCTTGCCGTGTCGGCACTTGCGGCGCGGGCGAACACGCGGCCGATCATGACCACTGCGGGGCCCGGCACCCCCGCCGCAGCGAGCCGGTGCGGCAGGTCCTCGAGGGTGGCAGCGATAACGGTTTCGTCCGGGCGGGTGGCATTAATCACCGCCACGGCGGGTATTGTGGCATCGAGGCCGGCAGCGATCGCAGCGGCCGCGAAAGCTGCGTATGTCTTGACCGGCATGTAGACGATCGTCGTCGCGCCCGGGTCGGCGATGCTCTTCCAGTCGATGTCAGCTGGCAGGCGTCCGTCCGAGGCGTGGCCGGTGACGTATTGGACGCGCCGCGCGCTCTCCCGGTGGGTAAGCGAGACCCCGAGTCGGCTCGCCGCGCCCTGGGCGGCGCTGATGCCAGGCACCACCTCGACCGGAATGCCGGCGACGCGGCAGGCGGCGATCTCCTCCGTGGCGCGGCCGAAGATCATCGGGTCGCCGCCCTTGAGACGCACCACGCGCTTGCCCGCCTTGGCGAGCGTCACCATCAGAGCATTGATCTCTTCCTGCTTGCAGGAGGGACCGTGGCCGGTCTTGCCGACCAGCATCTTCTTGGCTTCGCGGCGCGCGAAATCGAGAATGTCGGGCGCCACCAGGTCGTCGAGCAGGATGATGTCGGCGGACTGCAGCGCCCGCACGGCGCGCAGGGTGAGGAGTTCCGGGTCGCCGGGGCCGGCGCCCACCAACATTACTGATCCGTTTTCGTCCCGCGCAGCTTCGCCCGTGGCTTCGGCCAAGAAACCGTCGAAGTTCGATTGGCTGGGCTTGCGGTCCGGGTGAGTGGCGGCGTACCGCGCAAAAATCTGCCAGAACCGCCGGCGGTCCGGGTGGGAAAGCCCGGTCGCGAACAACGTGCCGCGCCACTGCCGCGCAGCCTCCGCCCAGCGTGCAAAGCCGCGCGGAATCATGGCCTCGAGCTTCGCCCGCACCGCCATACCGAACGCTGGCGCGGCGCCGTTAGTCGAGATGCCGATGACGAGCGGCGAACGGTTGACGATCGCCCCGAAGGCGAAGTCGCAGAAGGCCGGCTTGTCGATTACGTTGACCGGCACCCCCCGTGCGCGTGCTGCGGCCGCGAATTGCGCAGCATCGCCGTCATTCTCGAATGCGCCGACCGCCACTGCGGCGCCGGCGAAATCGTTGGCGGTGATGGGGCGGGGGTGGATCGTGACCGTGCCGCGGCTTGGGCTTTGCGCGAGCCCCACAAGCTCGTCAGCTGCTGTTGCCGCGAATACCTCTACATTCGCCCCTGCAGCCGACAGCAATTCCACTTTCCACGCCGCCTGCGCATTGCCGCCCGCCACCACGGCGCGCTTACCTTCGAGGGCAAGAAATACTGGCAATCGCGCCAGCGCGTTCATGCGTGGTGGGTGAAGCTCGATCGGGAGGCGGGGCGCAGTCATCGGGGTTTTTCCATGTGCAGATGTGGTGCCAAGCGGCACGTCCGTCAATCAGGGCGATAATGCACCGCATCATCCGGCCCCTCGCTGGTTGACCTTACTTCGGCAGCGGATTTGCTGTGTCGACGCATGAATCATGCCGCCCGTGGTGCACCGTCCTGGCGCGCTGTTCATCTGTTTTTGCTGGTGACCCGCTGACCGAGAGCTGGCGCGCCCGGGCGGTCTGCGGGGGGCTTACCGGCTCGATCTAATTACGGCCCGGCTCCGCGCCCTTGATCAGGCCCGCGACTTGATGCAATTTGCCCGACCCCATCCCGCCTTATCAGCCAAACCGAACGCGAACGGCAGCAAAGCGCATCGAGCACGATCATGTACGTCGCCGCCACAAAGCGTCTTACTCATCAAGGGGCCAAGCACATGGCCGCGGTTGCGGTGGAGCGCGCACAGGCCGCCGGGATCGCCATTGCGGTGGCAGTCGCGGATGCCGGCGGCCATCTGATGGTGTTCGAGCGCATGGACGGCGGGCGGTTTCACACCGTCTATTCAGCCACGACCAAGGCGGTCTGCGCGGCCTCGAACAAGCGTCCGACCTCGGCGCGGGGCGCCCAGGCGCAGCCGCTTGATGTCGCCCACGCGATCGGACTCGCGCTCGCTGCCGGCGCGGAGCGGTGGACCGCCATGGAGGGCGGCTTCCCGGTGATCATCGAGGGCGAATGCGTCGGCGGCGTCGGGGTCAGCGGCGGCGATTGGGAGACTGACGCCCGCATCGCACGCGAGGCCGTCGAGGCGATCGGCGCTGCGTGGTCGGTATGAGAGCGAACGTGGAAAACAAAAACGTCATGCAATCGACACCGGCAGGTACGGACACCCGCAAGCTGCGCGTCGCGGCGGTGGGGATCGGGTGGTGGTCGGGCGTGCTGGCGGATGCCGCCTTACGCTCGCCCGCTATCGAAATCGCCGCCTGCTATACCCGTTCCGACGACAAGCGGGTTGCGTTCGCGAAAAAATACGGCTGCCGGGCAGCGGCAAGCTACGAGGAAATTCTCGCCGACCGCGACATCGAGGCCGTCATCAACACGACGCCCAATGACGCCCATCTTGTCACCACCCGCATGGCCGCCGAGGCCGGCAAGCACGTCTTCCTCGATAAGCCGATTGCCAACACGGTCGCCGACGGCCTTGACATCGCCCGCGTTTGCGAGGCCGCCGGTGTGGTGCTGGCGCTCGGTTATCAGCGCCGGCGTGAGAGCCATTTCCGTTGGATTAAAGCCGAGATCGACGCCGGCCGGTTCGGCAAGCTGGTGCAAGCGGAGTGCAACATCAGCCGCGATCGGGTCGGCAAAATTGATCTATCGTCATGGCGCTATCGGGCGGCCGGCATGCCGGGCGGCGTCATGCTGCAGATCGGCATCCATTACGTCGACGTGCTTGAAATGCTGATCGGGCCGGTCCGGCGCGTCCGCGGCGCATCCGCACAGTTGGTGCTGCCGGGCGATAACCCGGATGTCGCAAACCTTATCCTCGAGCACGAGTGCGGCGCCATTTCCAACCTGACGGCGTCCTATGCGTCGGCGTCCGAATATTACATGATGAACGTCTACGGCAAAGAGGCGACCGCTTACTACGACATGTTCGCTGGTCTGCGCTACCTGCGCCGCGGCGAGGCGGCGCCGCGCGTCGTAGCGGTCGCAGCGAACGATACGATTCGTGAGGAGCTTGACGAGTTTGTCGCCTGCATCCGCAACCACGGCAAGCCCGAAACCGACGGCTGGTGGGCTTCGCGCAACCTCGCTGTCGTGATGGCGGGCATTGAAAGCGCGCGTGAGGGCCGCGCCGTCGATGTCGGCCGGCTTGCCGCGGGTTAGGAATGTTTCCTTCAAGTTAATGCCAACGAGGTTACCCACCCCATAGGCGCCGTACAGAGGGTAAGTAGTGCCTCCCGTGAGTGAGGGCGCGTCCTAAGCCCAATGCGCGATCGCAAATGGGTGCATCGCAATGCAAAAGCCTGGGGACCAAATCGGTTTTCGAAACATATCGAAACAATTGATGATTTGCTGGATCAATTGTGGAAAATCTAGGTCAGCAACTTGGCCGTGCCTTAAACGCAAATCTGAATCTCAACACAAAATAGGCTGATCACAGCGGCAAGTTACGCCGAGTTTAATAGGGTATTGATTTGTAGGGAGCAGATTGTCATGACCAGCGCCTGGAAGGAGCCGCCCGGCCGCGATGATTGCGCCGAAGGCCCGGACGTTGCGCCTGATGAAAATCAACTTGAATTGTTCGAGACGCTGCCGCGCGTCAGCACCGACGCGATTCTGCCGTCTAAGCCCGATTTGACAAGCGGCGAGGCCCGCCATCAGGGCGGCGACCGGCCGGCCGAGGCGACGGCCGGGGAGGCATCGACAGGCGATTTTCCTGACGTGGCGGGGGTCGAGGCTGGGTCTGACGAATTGCGTCGCCTCGAAGATAGCATTCGCTGGCTGATGAACGAGAGCAGCATGCGCCGCATGCCGGCGGCGGCAGCTTTGTGGCCGGTGCGCGGCCTGGCGCCGGTTGCATCGTTGGAGGACGATTCCCTGCTGCTTGATCCTGATACCTTGCTTAATCCCGACACGCTGTTTCCGCCGCAACCGCCGCGCGGCCGCAGCAGTGTGTTTCGTGGGGCCGCAAAAATGCTGCTGGTAAGCGCCGTCGCAGCGCCGACGGCGTATTTCATTGCCACCTGGATGCAGCTCACCGGCTCGACGACGCCGACCGATCCAGCGGCCGTTTCCAATTCGGCAACTCTTTCCGGCGCCGCAGCCACGCCGGAGCTGTCCCAGCAACGGATTGCCGCCGTGCCTCGGGTGCAGGCGCGCCCGTCACCTGAGGCCAGGCAAGCTGGCGAGGATGTCGCTCCCCAGCCTGGATCGGTGGCCCCGCGCGAGATGCCCCGGATTGAAACGAGCCCCGAGGTCACCGCCGACGCCGGTGCAGCCGAGCCTAAGGGGGCCCCGGAGCCGTCGCCGGACGTGTCCGCGGCGCCATCTGATCCGGCGCCGAACGCCGACGGCATCAGCAGCGTCGGCGCGGCTCAACCGAACACGCCACCCGCCGCCGCGCCCACGAAGCCTGCGCCCAATCCCCAGGAGATCGCCCTTCTGGTCGCGCGCGGCCGAGCGCTTTTCGAGGCCGGCGATGTCGCGGCTGCGCGCCTGTTCTTCCGCCGAGCCGCCAACGCGGGCGATGCCGCAGCTGCGGTCGCGATGGGGGCCACATACGATCCGGATGTTCTCGCCAAGCGCTTCACCCATGGCATCGAGCCCGACGCCCAGGAGGCGCGGGCGTGGTACGAAAAGGCCCGCATCCTAGGGTCACCCGAAGGCCCGCGTCGCATCGAGATGCTGGCGCAGCGTCAAGCGCAGTGATAATTGCGTAACCGCCACTCTGCCGGTTGGCCGAGGGAGGGTAGGGGGGCTGCGTGGCCTGCGGTCACGAAGACCATGCTCAGATTAACGGCGCACGCAACATAAGAACAGGCCAGGATATTGGCCGTTGAGCCCTCCTAAGCGAATCCGAAGACGGGTCGGCAAGAGGAAGCTCTTGGATGTTGCACATGCCTGAACTCCAGACCAAGGAAAATCTCAGCGTTGGCGCCCAGAACCCCCTCGCTTCAGCGAGCGGAGCATGTCGCCGCTTAAGACAGCTGCCGGCTCGGGTTGAACCTGTGCGAACGGCCGGGGCGTCGCGCAAATAATCGCGAAGCCTCCGATGGGTGATGTCGCCATACACTGTGACTTTTCACAGTGGACCTTCCGGTCGCCGCACGACACATTTTTCCCTTGGCAACCGCGGATTTTTTTCCCTTGGCACCGCGGATGGCTGCCTCGACGAGCTGGCTTGTTGGCATGAAGACCAAGAGACGCACCATCACGCTCGGCGCGGCGGTGATCGCGACCGTTGCGAGCTTTTTGGCGGGAGCTTACGTGGCCACCCGCTATCGCGTTGCCGCGCCTGATACATTTGCGGTGGGCGATGCCGTTGCGGCGCCTGAGAGCACCCCTGCCCCGAAGGCTGAGGCAGTGCCCGGCCCAAAGGTCGCTCCCAAGGCCAACACGGTCGAACTTCTGGAAACTCAGCTCAAAGCCGTCAAGGTGGAAGTCGCCGCGGAACGCGAATTCCCGCTGGAGAAGCAGGCGGTTGGTAGCATCGATTTTAACGAAGAGATGCTGACGCCGATTTTCACGCCCTATCAGGGCAGGATCGTCGGGCTGTTCGCCAAGGTCGGCGATGAGGTGCAAAAGGGCCAGACCCTGTTCACCATCGATAGCCCTGACCTGCTTGCGG
>JASHYD010001092.1 GCA_030043175.1 Xanthobacteraceae bacterium
CATGAAAAGTTCGTTTGTTGTCAGCGTTGGTTTGGTTTCTTTGTTCGTGGGTCCGGTCATTGCTGCGGATCTACCTGTCAAAGCGGCTCCGCCGCCCGCGCCCTACAATTGGACCGGTTGCTATGGCGGCGCTTTCTTCGGCAGCCAGTTCGAACAAAGCGGTTGGGGGGCGCTCGGAGGCCACGATGGGACGGGCCTGTTGCTCGGAGGTCAGGCCGGCTGCAACTATCAGATCTCGACGTGGGTGTTCGGAATCCAAGGCGACGCGGCCTGGTCAAACCTCTCGGGAACGCATGCCGATCAGGTGAACGTCGGGCTCACTGACGAGACGAAAACCGATTTGCTTTCGTCGGTGACGGCCCGCTTCGGATACGCCTGGGGTCGCATGCTGTTTTACGGGAAAGGCGGCGGCGCCTGGACACACGAGAACTACAACATTCAATTTGCTGATACCGCGACATTCGCGTCAACGAGCGGCACTCGCAGCGGCTGGACGGTCGGCGCCGGTTTGGAATATGCCCTCACCGACCACTTTTCGATGTTCTTTGAATATGACTTTTATGATTTCGGAACCCAGACGATTACCTTCGCCTCAGTGATGGGTTCGTCTCAGCTCATTGACATCCGCGAACGTGACAACGCCGTAAAGATCGGCGGCAACTGGAAATTTTAGCTGGTGAAAACTCGCGGGAAAATGAGGGAACATGTTCGTCACGGCAAAGAGCTATTCGCACACACTTTCGAAAAGCCAAATTGGGTAGGGTGTTTTTCGCGTTGCCGGGAGTAAGGGGTAGCAAACGTGGGTAAGATCCGGGCCAAAAGGCTAAGGGGCAGGGGCATGAAAAAGCTTGGTTTGGTTGGACTGGCATTGTTGGTGCCGGGAGGCTTGGCGCCAATCACCGTGGCAGAAGCCGCAGATAACGCGTCGTCGGGCAAGAAGACGCCGATAGACTGCAAGGCCCCCGATGCGCCTTATAAAAACTATGACTGTCTCGACGCCTATTTGGGTGACGGGTTCTTCGAACGCCTCATGAACTTTTACAAGCTTGAATGGGGCCACGAAGGGCCTCCAGCCGACCCGAAGGCGCCACCGGCGCGCCGGGCCGGGTGGCCGGATGCACCGGCGACGACGCCGCCCTTCCCCTTCACCGAATGGCCTTACGGCGGAGCCACATCCATCGGCGTGACCAGGCCATCTGCCGCGGACAGCCCGCTGATGGTGGCGCTCGCCAACACCGACTTCGGCAAAGCGCTGAATGCTGGCAACATGCAAATCTACGGCTGGGTCAACGGCGGCGGCAACATCAGTACCAATACGACGAAGGCCGGCGGCAACTCGCCGGCGGCCTACGATTATTGGCCGAACCACTTCCAGTTCGACCAGGCCGTCGTTTATTTTGAGCGCACGCCCGACACGGTGCAGACCGATTCCGTGGATTGGGGCTTCCGGCTTTCCGCGCTCTACGGCCAAAACTATCGGTATACTTCAGCCTATGGCATTATGACCTATCAGTTGGTCGGTCATAATCTTGATATGGGTTGGGACTTCCCGATGGTTTATGGGGAGCTCTTCGTTCCGGGGATCGCCGATGGTCTGTTGTTGCGATTGGGACGTTTCATCTCCGTGCCGGACATCGAGGCGCAGCTTGCACCCAACAACTACATGTACACTCATTCGATGACCTATACCTTCGACAACTACACCAACACTGGCCTGCAGAGCACCCTGGCGCTCAACAAGAACTGGTTTCTGCAGTTGGGCCTAACGGTGGGCACGGAGGCGCTGCCGTGGCACTGGGGCCAGACGGTGCCCAACCCGTTCCCCAACCCGGTCTATTCGGGGCCCACCATCCTCAAAGACCCCGGCGCCATGCCGTCCGTTACGGCGGGCGTCCGCTGGCAGAGCGACAATGGGTGGGACAACGTGTATGTGGTGGCTGACGCCATCAATACTGGCGACTGGGGTTACAACAACCTTCAGTGGACCGGCATCACCTGGTATCATCGCATCAATGAGCAGTGGCATTTCTCCTGGGAAGCTTACACGCTTGATCAATACAAGGTGCTGAATCTTACCAACTCGTATGTCACCACCCAGATTATCCCGAATGGCGGCTTCCCGTTCAGCGTGCAAAACGGATTCCCGTTCAACGCTCCGAATGGAGCGATCTGCTCCAACCCCAATGTGCTCACCTGTACAGCGAGGAGCATTGCAACCGTGATGTACTTGAACTATCAGTTCTCGCCGCTGGACAACATCTCCTTCCGTCCGGAATTCTTTGACGACGAGGAAGGGCAGCGAACTGGAACGAAGACGCGCTATGTCGATTTCGGCATCGGCTGGCAGCACTGGTTCTCGCCGCAGGTCGAAATCCGTCCGGAAGTCACTTTTTACCGCGCGCTCGACGCGCCGGCCTTTAACGGCAACCCCAACGAGGGTATCGCGCCCACCAAGAAGGATGCGCTGGTCGCAGCTGCCGATGTGATCTGGCACTTCTGACCGCGGCGGACCTCCCGCCGGGGTAACTGCCCGCTCTGTCAGCTAGAGTTGAGGGGGCAGTCCAACTACTCCAGTGTACTCCAGTGAGCAATTTCTGGGGGCTACCGAATGCAAAACGAGAACATTTTGCGTCACGGGCGCGAGCTGGCGGGATCTGGTAACCATCATCTAAAAATTATACCATTACCGAGGCGACGGAGTTTGGCGCAGTACATGGTTTGAAACTTGTATCTCACCCAGAGGGCGGTGAGACTATCGACATGAACGCATTTCGATTACTTTTATGGCGACGTTGATCCGGACAGGCCATCGG
>JASHYD010001093.1 GCA_030043175.1 Xanthobacteraceae bacterium
CCATCAGATCAGTGCCTCCCTGTCAGCACGCGAAACAGCGCCTTGGGCTGCCTCCCGTCGCTTTGCAACCGCTCCATGATCGCCCCAACGGCGGCCACCATCTCGGCGTCGCCGGCGTCAAGCAGGCCTCGGACGGCCCGCACGGCATGCAGGACCGTCGTGTGATGCCGGTCGCCAATCTTGCGGCCGATGAAGAAAAGGCTGCGCCCGGTCATCTTGCGGGCGACGTACATCGCAACCTGCTGGCGGCGGATCAGCGATCTCGTCCGACGGGCAGAGAGGAGATCGTCCGGAGTCGTGCCGAAGTGTTCAGCCGTCGCTTTGATCACACGGCGGACCAGGAGTCGGCCTCGCGTGGCCGGCAGGTTTTGGGCCGGCGTCGCGATGCTCGCGATGGATCGCGTGCTGGCGATCTCTGCCATCAGATCAGCGCTCCGCCGCCGAATGAGAAGAACGATAGAAAGAAGGACGAGGCCGCGAACGCGATCGACAGGCCGAACACAATCTGGATCAGGCGCCGGAAGCCGCCGCCGGCATCGCCGAACGCGAGTGACAGCCCGGTCGTGATGATGACGATCACCGCGACGACCTTGGTGACCGGCCCCTCGATCGACTGCAGGATCTGCTGGAGCGGCTGCTCCCGGGGCATGTTGGAGCCGGCGGCGAGCGCCGGTCCCGTCGCCGCAAACAGACCTGCCAGTGAGACGATAATTCTGGCGCGGACGCGCCCCGTCATCGGCATCATGAGCGACCTCCGCTAGCGTTGCGCCGACCGGAATGCGATCGGGCCGCAGCCGCAGCGAGGAGCGCACCAGATCGGACAGCGACGCGACGCCATCCTTGGTGCGCAGCGCGACGAGGTTCGGCGCATTGCATTGGAGCTCGCGGGTGTCCTCGATCAGGACGACACGGTCGGCCGTCCGCGCCACCTCGGCGAGGAGCGCGTTGACGAGCGTCGTCTTCCCGGTCGAGGTGCCGCCGGCAATCAGGATGTTGCGGCGCTCCGAAACGGCGTCACAGAGGAGTTCAGCCTGTTCCGCCGTCATGATGCCGGTGCGGGCGTAGTCTGCGAGAGTAAAGATCGCGACCGCTGGCTTGCGGATGGCGAAGGCCGGTGCGGCGACGATCGGCGGGATCAGCCTTCGAAGCGTTCTCCGGTGTCCGGCAGTTCGGCCGAAAGACGCGGCGATTCGGGATGCACCTCTGCGCCGACATGGTGGGCGACGAGACGCACGATGCGCTTGCCGTCTTCCGCTGACAGTCGCTCGCCGGTGTCGCTGAGGCCCCCGGTCAGGCGATCGATCCACAGGCGACCGTCCGGATTGAGCATGATCTCGACGATGGCCGGATCTTCCAGCCAGCCCGTGATCGTAGGCCCCATCGCCGTACGCAGCATGCGAACGCTGCGCGAAGCCGCTTCCGATTTGAGAGAAACCGTCCCCATCGCCGTCCCCGAAGTTTGCGACCGCTTGGGTCGCGGTCAAATGCAGGGGACAATTAAAGAGGCACAGGTTTCAGGGAATGCAACAACTGAAGTCGGGGCGTAGGGCTATAGAGGGCTCTGGCGCACACAAAGGATAGTTTCTCGCTGCGATCACCTCGCAACGACCAATTAACATCGGCGTCACTTCGATGGCGGCGCTTTCCACATGATCGGCGCCCTCGTTGTCAGCACGGGTTTGAATTTGAACACTTGCGGCGCACACGGGAGGCTGGTGGATTTGACATGGTGACATCGCGTCAGAGGGGGCGGCTGCAATCTCATTTCGAGAGCAGTCCGGCTTTGCGTTGGCTGATCATGTGTCCCAGCAGGAGGGGACGCTGGTGCGGGACGTCGTAAATGCAAGTGCTGTCACAAGTTATTTCGCCCCGACCCACGTAACCGGCATCACCAGAGATACTGGGCAGCGCCGAGCTGTCGCGCGGCGAGCAAAGCCACCAGCCAGGCCCGCCGCCACTGCGGACCAAAGAGGACATCCTCCACAAGCTCGATTTCGTGTTGGATCAGGGCGACCCTAAAACCCTGATCGCGGCCTTGTCTTGCATCAGTTTCTGCCGCGCACTGACGAGGTGATCGAGTAAAGGCGCGAGCGGAAGTGGCGGCTCCGGCTCTTTGCAATTCGTCGCTCAGTCGAATGTCTCTTCAGGGTCATGGGCTGCGGTTCCGACTACGTTGGCAGCACGTCCGGTGTACCCGATATAGCTGTCGAACCTATCGCGCCGTCCAACTCGTCAGCCTCGGGCCAAAAACAGAAATCCTGTGGAATTAGGATTGCCTTCCATAAAACGGGTATACTGCTCATTCAAATGATTTTGGTGTTTTCTTTGCTACGTCGATAAAGGCGCGAAGCTTCCGCGCTAACGAAGCGCGTCGTGGATAGTACATAAACAGCCTGTCGTGTTCGATCGCGGTTTGAGGCAGCAACCATTTAAGGCTGGTCTCGCGAAGGTGCCGGCGTGCCAGCGGTTCAGGAACGTAAGCAATACCTACACCCGACAAAGCCAAACGCAGCGCTTCCATAGTATCTGGCACCAAAACCTACCCGACGGCTTCACGGTTGTCGGTCTCTTCCCCCATCGATCAGTTCCCAGTCGAGAATTGCACCGGACGCGAAGACGCGTATCCAATGCAGTTGTGTTGACGTAAATCCGCGATCGACTTCGGCACACCCCTGGCCTCGATATAATCCGTCGAGGCGACCAGAATAACCTTGAATGACCCAGTCAACCGCGTCGTGACCATGTCTTGTTCGATGCGGTTGCGAGTCCTGATGCCAGCGTCGAAGCCTTCAGCAACAATGTCCTCGGATATCTGGATGGTCCTGACCTCAACGGTTAATCGTGGGTGCTGCCTAGCAAGTTCCGCGAGAATTCGTGGCAGCGCCGTCTCGATCACGGCGCGTGTTGCACCAATTCGCAACTGCCCGGTCACTTCGCCGCGTTCCGCGGTCAACCCTTCGAACAACTTGCCAATATCGGTGAGTGCTGGTTCGACACCGGCGAGAATCGCTCCCCCGCTTCCGTTAAAGAAACGCTTCGCGTTGTGCGCGCAAAGAATGGAGTGGCCAGTCGGTCCTCTACGCCGCGCACGGCGTGACTGACCGCTGACGGGCTCATGCGCAGCTCAGCTGCGGCGGCTGCAAAGCCCGGTGACGAGCAACGCAAAGAATGACCGGCAGATGACTCAGTAGATCGCGCTCCAGTCATGCACTGTATTGCATGACCCATCCCTTCTGAACGGGCTTATCGAACTCCATCTCCGCACTGACGTTGTTGTAGACGACGATTCCAAGAGCGGCCACGTCAAACGATGGAGAGAACAGACATGCTCACACTTGACCGCCGGATGCTCCTGCGTGCCGGCTCCGCCGCCGTCGGGGCCGCTGCACTCGCCCCCACCACCCCCGCCCTGGCCCATGCACCCCAAGCGGGCGAGCGGGCGCAGCCCAGCTTCTACCGCTTCAAGCTCGGCACCATCGAGCTTACCGTCGTCAGCGACGGCACGCTCGCGTTCCCGGCCGAAACGCTGTGGGGCGATCGGGCCGAGGACGCAAGAGGCCTTCTCACATCCACGTTCCAGCCGTCTAGCCCGGTGGAACTGCAAATCAACACCATGCTCGTCAACACCGGTGACAAGCTTTTGTTGATCGACGCGGGCTGCGGCGTCGACAAGTTCCAGAACACGAACGGCAGGTTGCTTGGCCACCTCGCCAGCGCGGGCTACGCACCGGGCGATATCGACATGATCCTGCTCACTCACTTCCATTTCGACCACCTGTGGGGCGTCAGCGACGGCAAGAACGCGTCGTTGCTGTTCCCGTCGGCCGAATTCGTCGCTAGCGAGGCCGAGGTCGCCTTCTGGGGCGACCCCGCACTGCCCGGCAAAGTGTCCGCCAAGCAGCAGCCGGCGATTACCCAGACGAATCTGAAATTGGCCAGCCCCCGCCTGCGCCAAATCAAGGCCGGAGCGGAGGTGGCCCCGGGCGTGACCACCCTCGACACGGCCGGCCACACGCCAGGCCACATGTCGGTGCATATCAGTTCCGGCAGCGAAGAAATGCTCCTCACCGCCGACGTCGTAGCCGACCCGGAGATCAGCTTCCTGCATCCGGAATGGGCGTTCGGGTTCGACCTGGACGTGCCACTGGCAACTAAGGCGCGCATAGCCTTCCTCGACCGCGCAGCGGCCGACAAGACGCTAGTCGGTAGCTACCATCTACCCTTTCCTGGCTTCGGGCACGTCGTGCGCGAGGGGAGCGGCTACCGCTGGCTCCCGGCGGATTGGCAGTGGACGGACTGACGACCAATCAAAGATGGCCCCCTACTTCCGCCCTGAAACACCGCTCGGAGCGCTCGCATCAGGAGCGCCAGAAAGGCGGTGAATGACGACACGCGATCAAACATCCCGGCATCGGGCACAATGCCTCGGTGCCGGCGCCGGGTAACGAGAAACTCAGAAGTTAACCCTTACGAGAAGGCAGAGAATCATGATGATGAACAGACGCACTTTTTCGACTGCTTTGCTTACCGGCGCGGCGGCCTCCCTGGTCGCCACTCGCGGCATGGCCGCAAACGCAGCCCCAACCAAGGCACGCAACGTCGTGCTCGTACACGGACTGTTCGCCGACGGCTCCTCCTGGTCCGAAGTGATCCCGCGCTTGCAGGCGGCGGGACTGAACGTCACCTCCGTACAGAACCCCTTGACCACGCTGCCCGAGGCGGTAGCTTCAGCCGAGCGTGTGCTTGCGCGGCAGGACGGCCCGACGGTTCTGGCCGGTCATTCGTTTTCCGGCATGATCGTCACCGAAGCTGGCGTGCATCCGAACGTCTCGGCGCTGGTCTACGTGGCGGCGCGCGCGCCGGATGCGGGCGAGGATTACACGGCCTTGGCCAAGACATATCCGACGCCACCAGCCAGTGCCGGCATCGTGTTCGATGGCGATGAAGGACGCCTTTCCGAAGAAGCTTTCCTGCGTGACTTTGCCGGCGATCTGCCGAAAACAAACGCGAAGGTGCTCTATGCCGTGCAGTGGCCGTTCCACAAGGCTTTGCTCACCGGCAAGACTACTCACGCGGCATGGCGATCCAAGCCCAGCTACTATGCCGTTTCCACAGAAGACCGCACCATCAATCCGGACCTCGAGCGCTTCATGGCGAAGCGGATGGGCGCCAAGACCATCGAGGTGAAGGCCAGCCATCTCTCGCTGATCTCGCACCCTGAGGAAATCACGCGGTTGATCCTCGAAGCCGCCGGACAGGAAGCCTGATGTGTAAGTCTTAAAGGCGGCCGAAGGGCGACAGCATGCATGTGCTGAACATAGTGACCTCAGCGCGCAATGATCAATCTGTTTCGCGCGCCGTCGTCGATGCTTTTCTTCGCGAATATACGAAGCCGGCAGACGACATCGTAATTTTCGACGTGCCTGTAGTTTTTTCAGATAGGTGCCGAAATGCAGTCGGCGGATCGCATCGGCCGCCGCGTCAAATTGCGGGACCTTCATATTCTTCTCGCCGTGGTGGAGTGGGGTAGCATGGCGAAGGCGGCCAGCCGGCTCGCCATCTCGCATCCCGTCATCTCAAAGACGATCTCCGATCTGGAGCAAACGCTCGGCGTGCGGCTCCTCGATCGCAACGCCCGGGGTGTCGAGCCGACGGTTTATGGTCGGGCATTACTCAAGTGTGGGGTCGCCGTTTTCGACGAGATGCGACAGGGCCTGACGGGGCTGGAAGTCCTGGCCAATCCCAACTCGGGAGACTTGCGGATCGGCTGCCCGGAAATGATGGCGGCGGGTCTGCTGCCTGTCATCGCGGAGCGATTCTCCCGGGAGCGCCCCGGAGTGCATCTGCATGCGGTTTACGCTAACACCGTGGCCTCCCAATTCGAGGAATTGCGATCGCAATGTCGATCTTCTGATCGGCACGATACCGAAGTCGTTCCTCGAGGAAGAACCGGTTGCGGAGAATCTTTACGATGAGCGAACCCTTGCGGTCGCCGGTCTCCACAGCCGATGGGCGCGACGACGCCGTATCGAGCTCAGCGAGCTTGTTAATGAGCCCTGGGTTCTGCCGCCACGCGACAGCGTGCCCGGCAGAATCACCGCTGAAATATTCAGTATCGGCGGGCTCGAGGTGCCGCGCGCCGGGATGGTCAGCCTGTCCATCCACTTGGCGATTGCACTGGCAGCGAGCGGACGGTTTATTGCGTTGCTGCCAGCGTCGGTGGTCCGGTTCAACCCCGGACGGCCGGCATTGAAGATATTGCCGGTGAAGTTGCCGATGTACGCGCCCGCCACCGTGGCGGTCGTTACCGTGAGGAACCGGACGATCAGCCCATTAGCGCAGTCATTCATCGATTACCCGCGGAAGGTGACGGTGCCGCTCGCGAAATTCGGCCAGAGGCCGTAACGGCGCTGTTTCACGTCGGTCAACGATCAACTCAAATCAAGACGTCCGAATCGAGTCACTTTCAGACCAAATCGGATGCAGTGTCCTTGCGCTTCCGTTGGTCTCGTCCCCCTACGGGAGCTGCCGTTCTGGGTTTGGCAAGCAAGGTCGGCGCGGAAGGCTCGTCTACACTTTAGTTCGGGCCAGTAAGCATTTCGGTTAGGTTCGTCGAGCCCGCTGCGCGTATGGATGGGCCCGCGCTGGGCTGGCTTCTGGCGCGCTACGGGGTGCGCTCGTTGCCGGGCTGCTTGCGGTCCTGAGTTTAAGCGGCGCCACTCTGCGTTCACTCAAGCGCTTGCGGACGCTATAATTCATTTCAATTGTACCTAGTTGGCGGCTCCGTTCTAATACTGCGCCATTCGAGCAAGCGAATTCGTAGTGAGGCTGCTCGCAAAGAGATGAAGTCGTGAGGCAGATGTGAGCGCGGAGCGCCCCATCATCATCGTTGGCGGCGTCCGAGCGCGAGTGCGGCCGTCAGCCCACCGAGCCCGGGGCGCGATTCTCTACGTTCTCTATGCCGAGCCGGACAGACCGCTCTCGCCAACTTCTTGTCCGATCCGCGGCGGCCCGATCAACACGACGTTGAACGTGACGACGACGACGGCGCACTTGGGCCCGGCCGGTCCTCACCTGTTCATCGCCTCGGCCGCCCGCGAGCCCTTGAACAAAAGCGATAACGAACGTTCGGGGTGCTCTCGACCGCCGGGGGGCATGGAAAGGTCGAATCGGGCGCGGTCGGGTCGAGCGTGGAGGTTCTTGACAAGGTCCCCGCGCATATAAGGCCATTTGCCACGCTGGGTACGATCCGCGGGAGCGTCAGGTCAGATCGAGCTGAGAATTTGCGCCGCGGTACGCAGGTCCTTGGAATTGAAGCCTTGCTTGAAGGTCTCGTAGACTGGCGCCAACACGGCTCGCGCCCTCGTCCCTTCATCGCGGGCTACGTACCGCTCGGCGAGACTGGTTGCGATTCGCAACCGCCACGCCAATGCACCTTGCTCCTTGGCAAGCACGTCAGCCTGCTGGAGAAGGCGCAATCCGACAGCATCATCCACCCGGGCCGCAGCAAGCCGCATGAGTTCAGCGGAACACCAGGAGGTGTGACGCACTGCACGGGGCTTGATGTCTTCACCCGCGAAGCTTGGCCATAGCGTAGCGAAGATATCCTTCTGCGCTGGAATCATCCGACCAAGCAAGTTCGCGGAGACAGCGGCATCGTGCGGATTGTCCATCGCACTACGGTACATCTTGGCCCATTCATTCCAGTGCTCGAAGGTCTTTTCCGAATGGGCCATCGCAATGGCAGTGAACCGGTTTGCATTTTCCGTATCGCCAGACCAGATCGCCACGGGGCAAAGGTTGAAAGTGATCGCCCAGCAAAGCGACTGCGCGTGATCGACTGCCAGTCCCCGCGCCAAGCACTCTTCGGCCACGACCATAGCGTCGTCGGCCCTCCCGAGGATCCAGAGGATGCGCGAGCGAATTCCTATTCCCGCCGTGACATCGTCGATCGAATAAGCATCGAGTTGTTTCGCGACGCCCAATGGAGGCGTGAGCGCTCGATCGATCTCCCTCAAGGCGTTCCGCTGCTCCCCGTTATCGTGCAGGGCGCGCGCAAGCATGCGGTGACGGCGGGTGCGGTTCTGACGCTCGGGGGCGGCGGCGCATGCCTCTCCAAACTGTCGCGCGAAGTCCATCTCGGCGCGGTAATTCCCCCAATTGCCGGACACGCCATATAGCATCCACAAAATAGCGAGTTCCTGCGGCCCGGAGGGGAGCTTGCGCGCCACGGCGAGCGCGCGCTTCAGCCGGGCCATAACGTCGTTCGTCGGTCCGCCGTCGAAGTATTGCGCAAGGGCGATTCCGATTTCGAGCGCAAGTTCGTCTCTCATGCGACGGGGCTGGAGCTTCAGGACGTGCCGGAGGGCGGGCTCGAGATACTGTTGATGCTCGATGAGGCGCGATCCCAGCATCCAGAAAGGAAGCGCTTTGGAAATTAGCTCGACGCCGGCGGTCGGGTCCCTCCCGTCGATCAGTGCCCAGTCAAGACAAGCCCGCGCGTTGTCCAGATTTCGGACACAACAGGCCAACCAGCTCAGCCGTGCGGTATCCTGCCTTGTCGACGCATTCGTGTACTGTTCCGTGACATATCCCGCCAGAGCCTGGAACGCCAAGTCAAATTCCCCGGCCTCGACCAGTTTCGCTTTGGAATACGCGCGTACGGTCTCGGAAAGTCGATAGCGCGCGCCCTCGTCGGTTACTTTGGCA
>JASHYD010001094.1 GCA_030043175.1 Xanthobacteraceae bacterium
GGGTGGCTCGCCGGATCGATGGTGTTCGCGGCGGCGGCCGCGCTCGCCGGCCGCCCAATCGACATGCCGAGGTCGCTCGCCCGCGCCTGTTCGATCGTGCTGGGAATCGCAATCGGCGCAGTGGTGACACCGGAAACCTTGCGCGGGATGGCAACATGGCCGCTGAGCATCGCGGCGGTGGCCATTTCCGTCGCTGCCGCCACGCTTGCGACCTACGCCTATCTCACGCGGGTGCATGGCTGGAATGCGCTGACAGCCATCTTTGCGAGCCTGCCGGGCGGGCTTGCGCAGGTGATGGCGCTTGCGACTGAAGCCAAGCGCAAGTGCGACATACGCGGCGTCGCCATTGTGCAGAGCCTGCGGGTGATGATCTTGACCGTCGTGGTACCGGCCGCGCTGTCGCTCACCGGGCGCGTCGGCGCCGTACGCCGCCCGGCGAGCCCGATCACCCTCGCCGAAGCGCCGGTTGCTTTCGCGATTCTGGTTGCCGCCGCCTCGGCGACGGGGCTCGGGCTGCTACGGCTCGGTTTTCGCGGCGGCCTCTTCTTTGGAGCGCTGGCGGTGTCTGCGGTGCTGCACGGTGGCGCATTCATCGAGGTCACCATGCCGTCCTGGCTCACGACCGCCGCGATGGTAGGGCTCGGCACGCTGAGCGGCGGACGCTTCGCCGGCATGCCGTTCCGGCTGCTGCTCGCCTACCTCGGCGCTGCGTTCGGAGCCTTCGCGGTGTCGCTCGCGGTGACGGTTGCGATCGGCTTCGCCGTGACACTGGCGGTGTCACTGCCACTTGCTGAGGTGATCGTCGCCTATGCGCCAGGTGCGGTCGACGCCATGATGATTCTCGCGCTCGCGCTGGCCCTCGATCCCGTTTTCGTCGGCGCCCATCACCTCGCGCGCGTCTTCGTGGTCTCGCTGGCGCTGCCGATTCTGGCCCACTACTTTTCCGCATCCGAGTCGAAAACCGCCAGCAGCAGCTGGACTTTGCGCCCGCGCGGAGACGGATCGGGCGATTGATGCCTCCCCGTCATCCGGCGATGCGGGAAATCTGCGCGCCGCAGGCCGACAGCTTGTCTTCGAGGCGTTCGAAGCCGCGGTCGAGGTGATAGACCCGGTTGACCGTGGTCTCGCCCTCGGCCGCCAGCGCCGCGATGACGAGGGAAACCGAAGCGCGCAAGTCGGTCGCCATGACCGGGGCACCCCTGAGCCGGCTGCGCCCTTCGACCGTGGCGGTCTCGCCATTGAGATGGATGCGGGCGCCGAGCCGTGCCAGCTCCTGGACGTGCATGAAGCGGTTCTCAAAGATGGTTTCGGTGATGCGCGATGTGCCGTTCGCGCGCGTCATCAGCGCCATGAGCTGCGCCTGCAGATCGGTCGGGAAGCCGGGGAACGGCTCCGTCGAGACATCGACCGGCACAATACCGGCGCCGTTGCGCGCGACCCGAATTCCGGCATTGGTGGGGGCGATCTCGGCGCCGGCCTGCGCGAGCACGTCGAGCGCCCTCTGCAAGAGCTCCGGCCGGGCGCCTTCGAGGAGCACGTCGCCGCCCGTCATCGCCACCGCAATCGCAAAGGTGCCGGTCTCGATGCGGTCGGGCAGCACGGTATGGCGCGCGCCGGACAATTGCGGCACGCCCTCGACGACAATTTTCGAAGTGCCGGCACCGGTGATCTTCGCGCCCATCTTGTTGAGACAATCAGCCACGTCGGCGACTTCGGGCTCGCGCGCCGCATTTTCAATGACGGTCGTGCCGCGGGCGAGCGAGGCGGCCATGAGCGCCGTATGGGTGCCGCCGACCGTAACCTTGGGAAACACGATTTCGCCGCCGCGCAGGCCGTCGGGCGCCCGCGCGATCACGTAGCCGGCATCGACGTCGATGTCGGCGCCAAGGCTCTGCAGCGCCTGGATGTGCAGATCGACTGGCCGGGTTCCGATGGCGCAGCCGCCCGGCAACGACACCTTGGCCTCGCCCATGCGCGCGACCAATGGCCCGATCACCCAGAAACTGGCTCGCATCTTCGACACCAGCTCATACGGCGCCTTGGTATCGACGATGCCGGCGGCTGAGATGTGCAAGGTCTGGCCCTGGTAAGCGGTGTCGCCCGGCCGCTTGCCATTGAGCATCACGTCGACGCCGTGATTGTTGAGGATGCGCTGGAGCAGCGAGACATCCGCAAGGCGCGGTACGTTGTCAAGGATCAGGGTGTCGCGAGTGAGCAGGCTCGCGATCATCAACGGCAAGGCGGCGTTCTTGGCGCCGGAAATCGGGATGCTGCCGTGAAGCGGCTGGCCGCCGACAATGCTGATGCGATCCATGAGAGCCCCTTGTCTTCCTTCTTCCTTAAGAGCAAACGTGCCCGCGCCGGCCCGGCCGCAACGCACCTGCTAGCTTCCCCCCAAGCGCAGGATCGTAAAATAGCGCCTCCCTGCTTGGGCGGGGAGAGTAGGGCTAGGCCGACCGCTTGTCGGCGACAACTCGGGCAGAATCGTGAGCGGTTGCGGATGCCGTATCCTGCTCCGCCCCGCCCGTTTCCGCAGCGCGCTGACGCGCCT
>JASHYD010001095.1 GCA_030043175.1 Xanthobacteraceae bacterium
CAAAAGGGCCCCCGGGCGGGAAAGAGGAGCAACGTGGCGCCCGAATGCGGCTGGCGTGGCGTTGGCGGGCCAAGCGTTCCGGGCGACGACACGGTGGAAGCGAGGCTGCCCGACGTAGCAGCAGCGTTCACTTCGTCTTCTTCCAGGCCACCTCCGCCCGGACATAGCCGGAGGTTGACGGCGCCGGAGCGTTGTACGTCAGCACTTCGTCGGTGATCGCGGTGACGGCACGCTTCTGGGCGGTGGCATCCCAGTTCGGAAACGAGCTGGCGGCGATGCGGAAGGTCACCGTCTTGTTGGCCTCGTCGACCGTGTAGGTGCCGAAGTGGGAGACCATCCCTTGAGCAACCGCCCTGTTCTCGTCCGCTGTTCCTTTGAGCCGATCTTTCGAGGCGAAAGCCGGACGGCCGTAGCGGATGATCTGCAATGAATAGCGTCCGTCGGCCGTGAAGATGAGGGAACCGTCAGGATTGGGACCGAAACCCGGGACGTGAGTGCCGTCATCCTTGATGTCGTCGGCGAGCAGCAGCGTCCAGCTTCCGACCAGCAGGTCTTTGATGGATTTCTGCTGGGCGCTCGCGCCGCTTGGCAGCATGGCCAGACCCACCACCAGTGCCGAAATGCCGACAATGTTGCGTCGATACATAGTTTTCCTCCGTTACGCCTTTCACTCCCGATCCCGCCGACCGGCGCCGCTTTTCCTCCGCGGCGTATCGAGGGGGGGATTTTCCCTATTCTGCGGCAGCTTTCAACGGGGACTTCGATTCGAGCAGATGTCGATCGTCTTGAAGCAACTATCGGACAGCATGAGCCCGGCCACGACGCGCGGGAGTCGCCAAGCATTTCAACCTGGAGGCGGAGCTTGAGCGTCATGGAGCTGAAGTGAGCTATTTCAGGTAGAGTTTGAAATCAACTTCTGCCATCGTCCCAAATCAAGCCGGATGGGTTCGCGCGCAAATCCGGGAGGGCCTTATGCGGCCCCGGCGATGAAGCCGTGGTTTCCGAGGCGGTTCTCAGCTACGTTACCGCCAAATTTCCGGGTTTCGTTACGCTGAGGATCGATAAGAACCGTTTGCGGGCACCGCGACGGATGGTAACCGGACGGCGACGTAAGGAGGCGGTGGCTTCGGCGACTGCGCCGAGCGGATCCTGTTCGATGATCCGAAGTCGGCGCTGGCCTCACATGGCATCACAAAAACAATGGATCGGATCGCCCATGACACCTAGACCAGTCGTTCTGTTTGCCCTGCTCGTGTTTGCTGCTGCGTTGGCGGCGCGGGCGGCTAGCGCTCAAGTGACCTTGTTCGAAGGGGCGCGAATCATTCCCGGCGACGGTGGCGCGGCCATTGAGAATGGCGCGCTTCTTGTCGAGGGCGGCACCATCACCCGCATCGGCCGCAAAGGCGAGATCGCGCCGCCGGCGGAGGCAAATCGGATCGCGCTCGACGGCAAGACCCTCATGCCGGCCATCATCAGCCCCCATGTTCATCCGGGATTTCAGCGCGCGCTCAGCTATTCGGCAGAAAACTTCACCCGTGAGACCATTTTGGATGATCTCAACCGCGCACTCTATTTCGGCATTTCCACCGTGATGTCGCACGGCATTGAGAAGGGCGAGGTCATGTACCAGATCCGCGCTGACCAGGCAGCCGGCCGCCTCGGCGGCGCACGCCTGATGGTCGCCGGACGCGGCATCGGGGCGCCGAATGCCGGTCCGGGCGCCGCGGCCTATGCGGGCATCGCCTATGAGATCACCACGCAGGATCAGGCCCGCAATGCTGTTGCGGAGCTTGCCGCGAGACACGTGGACATCGTCAAGATCTGGGTCGACGACCGCGGCGGCCGCGCTCCCAGCCTGCCGATCGCGCTGTCACGCACGGTGATCGAGGAGGCCCATCGCAATGGCCTCAAGGTCTCCGCCCACGTATTCTATCACAAGGATGCGGTCGAGCTTGCGGCTGCGGGCGTCGATAATTTCGCCCATCTGGTTCGCGACGCCGAGATGAGCGACGCCCTCATCGCCACGATGCTTGCAAAAGGCATCTACGTCATGCCGAACATCGGCGCGCCCGAGCGGGGCATTCACACCGCAGTTCCGGCCTGGTTTGACGAGCCCTACCTGGCCGGCCTTCTGGCCGATACGGTGCCGGCCGACGTGATCGCGCGGATGCGCGCCTCCTTCACAGGTCGCGACGCCGCCACCGCTGCGCGCAATCGGCAGAACTACGCGATCCTGCAAAAGAACGTGGCGAAACTTGCCGCCGCAAACGCCCGTATTATTCTCGGCAGCGATACCGGACTTGAAGACCATCCCTTCGGCTTTGCCGAGCAGAAGGAACTGCAGATGATGGCGGAGGCCGGCATGACGCCGTCCCAGGTGATCGTCGCAGCGACCGGCCGCTCCGCCGAGTTTACCGGGCTCAAAGATCGCGGCGTCATCGCGCCTGGCAAGCGCGCCGACCTCCTCGTGCTCGACGCCAATCCGCTCGACGATATCCGCAACACGCGTCGCATCTCCAACCTCTATCTCGCCGGCCGGGAGGTTGACCGCGCTGCGCTCAAAGCTTCGTTGATGCGTGCGGGGAACTAGCTACCCTGTCGTAGGGGCGCTAAGGCAGCCGAGGCATTCCGGGGCGGTCCGCCGGCGGGATTGCTGACGTCAGACGGGCGCGCGCCTTGGCCACCCGTTATGCGTTGTTGCTAATTGTCGTCACTTGCGCATCTCGAAATACCTCAAATCCGGCGGCTGCTGGCCTTTCTTGGCGGGCATCAGGAGGCCGTCCCCGCCCACCATATAGTCCTCCGGGCCGATGCGAACGTGCGGGTTGCCCTCCGCGCAGTCCCACGCAATCCACACCGGACGTGTGCTCGGCTCGCGAACGTAGCTCTTCATCACCGTCCACGGCCGAGTCAGCGCGTGATCAATGACGGTCATCTCGTCATGGAGGATGTTGCGGTTTGTCTTGTCAAGGTAAATGCGCTCCATCACCACCGTCTGATTGTCCTCGTGCAGCGGAATGCCGGTCTGGTCGAAAGCGCGCTGCCCCCTAAAATAGCGCGTCTCGACCAGGAGAGTATCGAACCTTCCGTCAGCGTCCTCATCGATCCATCTGCCGATGGAATAACCGATGCGGCTAGGCTCGACGTCGGCGGGCCAATCGCGGCCGTCGGTATAGATTCTGCGATGCATGTAACCGTCAGGCCCCGCGATGTGAGTGGTGTCGGCCGTGACAATGAATTCCAACGGCGTATAGGCCGTCATCCGCATCGGCATGCCGGACGAGATGCACAGATAGTCTGGCGCGAAACCGCCGCCGCCGGCCGCCTGATCCGCAAGGCTCGCTTCAAGTACCTTTTGATACTCGGGCGTCAGCGGTGCCTTCTGAGCAAGGCCCGGACGCTTGGTGGGGTCAAAGGACGGGGCGATGCCCGGCGTTTCCTGGCGATTCCACTGACCTTTCAGATCGGGATAGTTTGAGTCATCGAACGCCGATGCGCCGCCGGACATAAGCATCAACGCGGCGCCCAAAAAGCCGCCAGCAGAAAAATTTCCGATTGGCATAATGTCCTCCCGGGCAATCGAATGCGATCGCAAGGTACACCTTTTGCCGTTGCGCGCGAAGCACCCGCGATGTGAATTGCAGCCTCATAAGAACCTAAGGGACGGCCGGGGCCGTCCCTTAGGTTTGCCGTCGCGAAGGTCTCATGCCGGTGGAACGCGGCATAGTCGCGGGGCAACTACTCGCGATGTCATGCTTTGGCGAATGGCACGGCGACGAACCTCGTGACATCGCCGGATTGCACCCGCATCAGCACTGAATACTTACCGTCCTTGTACAGGCTCGCAAGCTCCTGGCGGACGTCTTCGGGTTTCGATACCTTCTTGCCGGCGACATCAAGGATTACGTCGCCGGTCTTGATGCCCTGCTCCGCTGCCGGTCCGCTTGGATCGACGGCTACGACGGCGACGCCCTGGTTGCCGGTGCCACCGACGTCGCTCGCCGGAGCGAGCGTGAGCCCAATGCGCGGCGTGTCGTTGTTCGCCGCACCTTGTTGCTGCGTGCTGGCATTGGCCTGACGCCGATCGGAAGCTTGACCAATCGTCAGGGATACGGTCTTGGTTTCGCCCTTGCGCCAAATGGAAAGCTTGGCGGAGGTGCCGGGCGCCATGGCGCCGATCTGGCGCGCGAGATCACGCGAGTCCTTCACGTCATGGCCGTCGACCGCCGTGATGACATCGCCCGCCAGGATGCCGGCCTTGGCGGCCGGGCTGCCGGATTGCGGCTCATCGACAAGCGCGCCCTCAGCCTTTTTCAAGCCGAGGCTGTCGGCGATACCTGCCGTCACCGGCTGAACGCTCACGCCCATCCAGCCGCGGGTCACGTGGCCATTGTCCTTGAGCTGAGCGACGATCATTTTTGCCGTATCGGCCGGGATATCAAAGCCGATTCCGACGGAACCGCCAGATGGCGAATAGATGGCGGTATTGACGCCGACCACATTGCCATCGAGGTCAAAGGTCGGGCCGCCGGAATTACCGCGGTTGATCGGCGCATCGATTTGGATGAAGTCGTTCAAGCCGGAGCCGATGTCACGGCCGCGGGCGGAAACGACGCCCGCCGTGACGGTGCCGCCCAGGCCGAACGGATTGCCGACCGCCACCACCCAGTCGCCGATGCGCGGTTCGTGGTCGGCGAACTTGACGAACGGGAAATTGCTGCCGTCGACCTTGATCACCGCGAGATCGGTCTTGGGGTCGGTGCCAATGACCTTCGCGGGAAGAGTCTTGCCGTCATCGGTGGTAACCTGCACGGTCTTGGCGTTGTTGACCACATGGTTGTTAGTTACCGCATAGCCGTCGGCCGAAATGAAGAAGCCAGAGCCTTCGGCGGCCATTTGCGGCGTGCCGAATTGGCGATTTTGCATTCCGTTCGGCATATCCCCGAAGCCGAATTGGCGGAAGAATCGTTCAAAAGGAGAGCCCGGCGAGAACGGCATCGTCTCGTCGTCCTCCCTCGCGCCCGCCCGCTGCGCGGTCGCATCGAACCGTACGCGCACCGAAATCACTGCGGGCTTCACCTTTTCTACGAGGTCGGCGAAGCCTCGCGGCTCCTGAGCGGTTTCGGCGGCCGCAGCAGCGGAGGAGATCCAGCCGGAAGATTTCGGCGCAATCTGCGGGCCTATTCCGCCGGCCAGCACAGCCATGCCAATACCGGCTGCCGAAGCAAGCAACGCCAACCGGCGCAGGTCGAGGAATTTGCGCTCGGGAGGATTATCGCGGGTGTTATCGCGCTGAATCATATCGTTTGCTCCATATTTTGATTTGATGCGTGACCAATGCAACGCACTCTGAGAGATCAATATGCTTTCAACGTTACGCTCACCTGTCCCGCGCATTAACGTTTGTTGAGCTGCGGTACGGCGCGCCGCGATCGATTGCCGCACGAGTGGCGTGTGGCAGCGTTTCAGCGGTTATGGAGTGTCCCGCCGATAACGGAAGAGGGTATGGCGCTTTAATTCCATACATTGAAGCTGCTGCCCGACAAGAATGCACGATGAATTTTGTGGCTCACGAAGTGACGACGATCATTCGCCTTTGACGGTTGCTGTCTTTATGATCGGCCGCTATTTCCCGATCTCCGCTTTCTGAAACCGATCTCCGCTTTCTGAAACCGATTTCCGCTTTCTCAAAGGCGGCGCGGGCTTCGGCGCTTCCCGTGACGCCCATATCCATTTCTCATAATGCGATATAGAGCCCGCCCTTCACGCACTATCGTGTTGCAGGCAAAGCGCGGGCAAATCGTGCCGGCGACGCGCGTTCAAGTCAGAGCTGGAACAGGGGTACAGACACCGCCAGAGGCTCGCCGAGGCGGACCTGCGCGCGTATGCCGGCGAGGACGTCAGCTTCCGCGGACGCAGGAACGGGACTTGGCGTTAGGCAAAACCCTGAGGAGCTTTGCTCCGCTGCGGCGCTCACCGATCATCCCCGCGCAGCGGCTAGGTGGGTATTGCGGGCCGCCGAATCGCTTTGCCTTGAGCAATTAACGGGGTGATCGTGCTGATGATCCGCAGGAATTAACCCGGGCGTCCCGTCTCGAGACGAAGGGTTGCCTCTTGCGGCCCTTTGGTAACGGCTGGCGCGCCAGTTACGGCGCTCCCGAAGTGGCGCGCCGTTACGGGCTTAGCCCCAAATGTTTCCTGTGTGTGCGATCTGTTCGCGCGCCGCGGACTGCGGGTTTGCCCGAGGCCCGGTAGACGATGCCATCGACCATTATGGTGATCAATGAATGCATCCTTGCGAATGCTGTGCTTCATCCAACGCGCCCGATGCCAGAAGACTTTAAGCGATGCGCAGCAATCGGAGCGCAGCATCGTCCAGGAGGGCGGTCAGGCATAGTGCGAGAACCCTGGGTCGAGCAAATCCGCGCGCCCCGACCGGTCCGAATTTGGGAGGAGATGAAAGCTCTGCTGTCGATTCCACGCCGACCTGTCATCACGAGGTGCCTCTCGGGCCACGCCCCAATCCGCCAAATCTGCGGCGCAATACCTTTCGCTGGTGCGCTCTGCTCCAAGCCTCACCACCCCATCCCTTCCGCCCTGATCTGCGCCCGCAGTGCGTCGATGAGCGTGAGCGTGCCCTTGCGCTCCACGTGCCAGAAGGTCCAGCCGTTGCAGGCTTCCAACCCTTGCGCCAGCGCGCCGATGCGATGGATCGAACCCACGGCGTCACCGAGCGTGATGGCGCCATCGGCACGCACCAACGCCCTGTGCCGGCGTTTGGCATCGAACAGGTCTGCGCCGGGCGCGATTAGGCCGCGCTCGATCAGCGCGGAAAACGGCACGCGGGGGGCTTCGCGCGCCCGCGGAAAGGAAACAAGCGAAGACTCGGGTAACGCCTCAACGGTAGCGATGCGGCGTTCCGCCGCCTCCAGATAGATATTGTCGCGCTCGACGCCGATGAACCGTCGTCGGAGGCGTTTTGCCATTGCGCCGGTGGTACCGGTGCCACAGAACGGGTCGAGTACGAGATCGCCGCAGCGGGACGACGACAGAATCACACGGGCGAGCAACGCCTCCGGCTTCTGAGTCGGATGCAGCTTCCTGCTGTCGGGGCCCTTGAGGCGCTCCTCGCCCGTGCACAACGCAAGAGTCCAGTCGGAGCGCACCTGGATGTCCTCGTTGCCCGCCTTGAGGGCCTCGTAGTTGAAGGTGTACTGCCGCGCCGCGGCGTCCCGCGAGGCCCAAATCAACGTCTCGTGCGCGTTGGTGAAGCGCCGCCCGCGAAAATTCGGCATCGGATTGATTTTGCGCCAGATCACGTCGTTAAGAATCCAGAAACCGAGATCCTGCAGTATCGCGCCGACGCGGAAAATGTTGTGGTATGTCCCGATGACCCACAACGTCGCGTTCGGCTTCATCACCCGACGGCACGACTGGAGCCACGCGCGGGTGAAATCGTCGTAGGCGGCGAAATTCGAAAACTTGTCCCAATCATCGTCAACGGCATCGACACGCGAATCGTCGGGACGCTTGAGACCGCCTTGCAGCTGTAGATTGTAAGGCGGGTCGGCGAATACAAGGTCGACCGAGCCGGGGGATAGCTTCGCGAGCTGGGCCACGCAATCGCCGTGCAAAATCTGCGTCGCCGATCCGAACGGCTGCGCGTTCTCGGGGTGCCTCATCTGGGGAATCAAGCGGGGCGCCCGGCTGGGCGCCCCGCTGCGTGGCATGGCCATATTCAAGGACTCTTTTATTCTGGCACGCGGTCGGCGACGCAGGACCTTCATCCGACAGTCACGATCATGACTGCTCAAAGTAAAAATCGGCTTAATGCGACAACCGTGCACGACCGCTCTGATGCGCCGGTGCATATCGGCTGTTGACCGACATGCGCATCCCCGGACCTCCCACCCCTGGCCGGGGAGGAGAGCAAGGAAGCCTCGAGCCGCTGCACTGGCGCTGTCAGCGCCCGATCACCATATGCGGTGGTTGAGCGGTTCAGAGTGTTCCAAGTTGGTGCTACAGAGTTTTGAGGGGGCGCGCCCGGCAAAACCTCGGGCGGCATAACGGCGGGCTTCGGTAGACACAGAGCCAGGCGATGGAGCGCTACTATGCGTTTGGACGAGACCGAACAGAGCGGCAATATCGAGGATCGTCGCGGTGACGGCGGCTTCGGCGGCGGCTTCGGCCTGCCTTCCGGCGGCGGCCTCGGAATCGGCACCATCGTGGTGCTGGGCCTGATCGGGTGGGCGCTCGGGATTGATCCGCGCATCCTGATCGGCGGCGGAGAGATCCTCTCTGGCGGTTCGCATGTTCAGCAATCGATGCCGGTCGGCGGGCAGTCGCGGCGCAGCGGCAGACCGAGCGACGACATGGGGAGATTCGTCTCGACAATCCTCGGCAACATCGACGCCGAATGGAGCGACATATTCCGACAGGACGGCAAGACCTACCAAAAGCCGGTGCTCGTCCTCTACCAGGGCCGCACCCAGGCCGCCTGCGGCGGGGTGGCGCAAAGTGCGATGGGGCCCTTCTACTGTCCAAATGATCGGAAGGTCTATCTCGATACCTCCTTTTTCCGCGAGATCGAGTCCCGCTTCCGCGGGTGCGAAGGCAAAGCGTGCGAGTTCTCGCAGGCCTATGTGATCGCCCACGAGGTCGGCCATCACGTGCAGAATTTGTTGGGAATTCTTCCCCAAGTGCAGCGGCGGCAGCAGGGCCTGGATCGCGCGAGTGCAAACCGCTATCAGGTCCAGGTGGAGCTGCAAGCCGACTGTTTTGCTGGCATTTGGGCGAAACATGAGAACAATCGGCTTGAGCGCGAGGGCAAGCCGCCTCTCGTGGAGGCCGGCGATATTGAAGCAGCGCTGCAGACAGCTTCTGCCATTGGCGATGACACGCTCCAGCGCAAAGCGACCGGGCACGTCGTACCGGACAGCTTCACCCATGGCACCTCGGAGCAGCGGCAGCGCTGGTTCATGAACGGATATCGGGACGGGGTCGTCGCGGCCTGCAATACGTTCAGGTCAGCGGATTTATGATTCGTGGGACGAGGCGGTTGCATCCGTGCTGATTTGCGCAATTCTCCGGAGGTCGCCAAGAGGCGGAGATGCTGAAATCTTCGTCCAGATCCTCGACCGGGGCATCGCCTGCCGGGCCGCCCCCGCGCTTGCTGCTGGGATCCACTTCGACGAAAAGGCGTCGATGGCCGGGACGAACCCTGCCATGATTGGGCGTAATCGCCGTGCCGGGCATTGACGAGAGCAAACAATTCATCCCGCTCAGAATCGCGGTGCTCACGGTATCGGACACCCGGTCGATCGAGGACGACAAGTCTGGTGCGACCCTCGCCGAACGGATCGCGAGAGCCGGTCACGCGGTGGCGGCACGCGCCATAGTGACCGATGACGTCGACAGGATCCGCGGCAAGGTGAAAGCGTGGATCGTGGACCCCGGCATCGATGTCATCATCACCACAGGCGGCACCGGATTCACCGGACGCGATGTGACGCCCGAGGCTGTGGAGCCATTGTTCGAAAAGCGTATGGAGGGATTTTCGACACTGTTTCTGATGGTGAGCTACGGCAAGATCGGCACTTCGGCGATCCAGACCCGCGCCACTGCGGGTGTCGCGGGTGCGACCTACATCTTTTGCCTGCCGGGCTCGCCGGGCGCCTGCCGGGATGCCTGGGACGACATTTTGGTGCACCAGCTCGATTACCGTTACCGGCCGTGCGATTTCGTCGAGATCCTGCCGCGGCTCGATGAGCATCTGCGCCGCGCCAAGGCGCAGCATTAGCATACTGCCAACATCAATAGGCCGCTCTCCGGTTTCGCCGGGCTGCGCCAGAAACGCCGGGAAATGGGATCCGTAGCGAACGCTTGCAGAAGTTCACATTGTCGCGGCTGCCTACGACCTTCGGGGCTTTTTGGAACCGTCCGCTGCCACGGAGGCATCGGCCAGGAGCACGATCGCCGTTCGACCACTCGAAGAACGGCTTGCTACTCCGAAGCTTCGACCAGTTCTCTTTCCAGCCGGTCGCGTTCAGCGACGTACATCGTGTAAATTTGCTTGAACTGATCCAGCAGTTGCTTCGACTTAACCGTGTCGTGACCGTCACGTTCCTTTTCGGCGATGATCTCGCGTTCGTGGGCAATGTGCCGCTCAGCATCGGCAACGTGCCGACGGGCCTGCGCCAAATGCTCTAATATCATTTTTCGATCCATGGCTCTATGCGGGTAACGTGCGATAGCGTCAGCCGTTCCGGCGCTTGCGTAGCAGCAATGCGCAGCCACGACTCGCGGCCCTGGACGCGGGCATTGCGCTCTCTCCCGGCTCGACATATTTTTTTTACACCGGCAACTATCAACAGGCGTCGGTGGCTATCCGGTTGGGCCCGCTGCGAACGAAGGCAGCGTGAAGGGGCTATATCTCGGATATCCGCCGATAACCGCAAACACGAGCCTTCCGCTGGCTGATCGCCCCTCATGGTACTGCACTGCGATCCGCTGGCGATCGCAGTGGCGACCGCAGTGTCGGCGTGGGCAATCAAACGCCGGCTAACACCACATTCGGACCGTAGCAGCTTATAGATCGCGTAGTTTGAGGAACCTCACGAAAGGAACCTCACGAAATCGAATTTACGGCTTGGGGTGATGACTTGCCAGCTTGAGGTGATCTTGTGGCGAGGGTTGTCAGCCCTAAATGTCGATTCACGGCGCGAATTGAAGGCTCAGTGTTCCGGCCCATGATCCGAACCTTCCGCGCTACTGGGGGTGAAGGGGTGGTGTGCCACGACAAACAATAATACAAACGGCCAAAGCAATCACGAGCCGAAGGCTGGCTCGACAAAGCCGATCATCGTGACGATCGGAGCGTCTGCAGGCGGCGTGACGGCCTTGCAGCGGTTCTTCGAGGCGCTTCCGAGCATACGGGCGCCGCCTTGGTCGATCTTGCACGAGTGCCCATTTTCATATGGGATCCCGTCGGCGGCATCGTCGAATGGAATCGCGGCTGCGAGGAACTATACGGGTACACGAGCGAGGAGGCGATTGGCAAGCACAAGGAGGAGCTTCTTAGGACCGAGCTGCCTCACTCTTCCTTTGAAGAATTGACGAACAAGTTGCGCGAGGAAGGGATGTGGACTGGCGAGCTGTTGCATCGCGCAAACAGCGGACGAGTTTTGACTGTCGAGGCGCTGATTCAAATCGAATCGATCGGCGGTCGCCAGCTTGCGTTTGAAAGCACGCGCGACATCACCGACCGGAAATCGACGGAGGAGCGCCGGCGTACTCGGGCGGCGCAAAGAGTGGCGACATCTGCGGAGTTACGTTTCGTTCCGTTTGCCACTCTCCCAGCCGTCGCAGGGAGCGCGTTGAAGTCATCGCCGCAAAAGTTTAGCCCGCCGTTGCGAAGGCAATTCGCCACAGTCACTGTGTTGCGTCGCAGGGTTCTGGGCGAATCGGAACGAACCTTTGGGATCGACAACACCCAGGTCTGGAATTGTGATGGGCTTCGGTCTCACCCGTCGGCGCAATTTGCACGCTGCTTTCGGTGCTCTTGTCGATCGCGTCAATCGAAAGCGCACCTGATGATTGCTGTAGCCATCCGGACGATGGCGATAATAACCGGCGCGGTGACGTCGCTTGTGTTTCTGCTCCTCAAGCGAATCTTCCTCGGCGCAGTGACCGCGGCGGCAGCTCCGACGGTGGCGTCTTTGAGCGGATCGGAATAATTAATACCAGAAATGAGCTCGTCCTTCGAGAGCCCTCGACCAATTGGAGCCTCTGGCCTGCCGTGCGTTACAGCGTGCGACCTGTCACCTCGACCATCGACCAATATTTCTTTGCCGGCGTCCGCGCCTTTGTGATGAATCTATCTGACGATCATTTCATGTTCCTAAACGTCTGATCAGCGCACTGACTGTCGTCATCGGGGTGGGGGCGATCACGCGAGGACAGGAATCATCCCGGTGGCCGATAGCCTGTTTGCTCCGCGAAAATACATGAACGCGTGCATTATCGCGCCAGGGGGTCTGCCTTTCTTGTTCTCGGCTCTCCTCATGATCCCTGCGGATCTGACGACCAACCGCACTTTTGGAGCCGGGAAGAGCGCACTCGCAGTTGCGAATCCGTCGACCGACATTGCCCAGCTTGACGTCATCTATTTCGGGCTGTTGGACGAGGAGAGGCCGGCACATGGCGTTGCGTGGCGCTCTGGAAGGCAGCGCGCCAATCTTGTTCGAGCTAATAGCTAAATGGTTCGGGCGGCACGGCGGTGGCTCGAATATCGCGCTGATGCCGGTATTCGCAGCCGCGGGCCTTGGCGCGTCACGTTATCCCACGACGTCGCAACGGCCCGACCCGGCGGTCTCAGAAAATTCTTGAATGATCTGAGAGGCCTTACGCCGTTGTAGTACATCAAATCAAGTTGCGAATTGTCGTTCGCAAGTCGCTCTAGGCTAAGCGGCAGTTTCCAAGCGGATGACTCGCCCCGCTCAACCGCGTTGTTCCCGGGCGCCCATAGAAGCCCCTATTTGACGTCCTTGTTCCGGTGCTGGCGCCTTGCCTGACGCCCATGATGGCACAGCAACGTGTTTTGAAAAGGAACTGTCGCGAACCTTTGATGTTTAGTCTACGACCGCAGTTCCCAACTACGCACGCCGCCGACGAAGGCATCGTGCGCGCCGCGTGACCCATCGTGGAACAACCGCCAACTGTTTGGCCGCTGCTATTGTATTTCGCCGCTGTAATTCTCCTGAGCGCGGCGATGATCGCAATGTCCTGGGTTCTCGGACAGCGGCACGCCGGCACGGCAACCCGCGAACCTTTTGAGTCGGGGATCGTGACTGTCGGCTATGCGCGTTTCCGATTCCCGGCGAAGTTCTACCTCGTTGCCATGTTCTTCGTGATTTTCGACCTCGAAGCAGTTTTCATCTTCGCCTGGGCGATCGCCTACCGCGAGGTTGGCTGGTCCGGATACATCGAGGTTGTCGTGTTCATCGCCATTCTCGCTGCTGCGCTCGTGTATCTTTGGCGGATGGGCGGGTTGGACTGGGCGCCACGGCACGGCGGAACTGGGACGTGCGACCGACGGTGATGTGATGCAGTGGCGCTTGGAACGGCCGGCGACTGAAACGGTGAGAGAGCGCCAGGGCGGCTGGTTTGACGAAGCCGTGCGGCGCCACCTCGTCCTTGCGCGCCTTCAGGACATGGTGGCGTGGGGCCAAAAGAACTCGATTTGGCCGTTCAATTTCGGTCTTTCTTGCTGTTATGTCGAGATGGCCGCAGCTTTTACGAGCAAATACGATATTGCGCGTTTTGGCGCGGAGGTATTGCGCGCGACGCCTCGGGAAGCCGACCTCATCGTAATTTCAGGGACGGTATTTACCAAGATGGCGCCTGTCATCAAGCGTCTCTACGATCAGATGCTGGAACCGCGATGGGTTATCTCGATGGGCTCATGCGCCAATTCCGGCGGCATGTACGATATCTACAGCGTCGTGCAGGGCGCAGATAGCTTTCTGCCCGTCGATGTCTACGTGCCCGGGTGCCCACCGCGACCCGATGCGCTGCTTGAGGGTTTGATCCTCCTGCAGCACTCGATCGGCAGCGAACGGCGCCCCCTCAGCTGGACGATCGGATCGCAGGACGTCCATCGCCCACTGCATCCCAGCTTGCGTGATCTCAAGCGCGAGGAGCGACGGCAGGCTACCGATCTTCGTACGCCGGACGGGGTCTAGGCAATGCTCGATTCTCCAGTCGGCCGGGAACATTTGCCCGCCGTTGTCTGCGACCTGAAGGATCATCTCGATGTCGGGAGCTTGGTGCTTCAATCGACGCGGGATTCAATCCCGACGTTGTGGGTGGCCCCCGAGCGTGTCCACAACGTTTTGGCTCATCTCAAGGCAAGCATAAAACAACCCTATCGCACGCTTTACGATCTTACGGCAATCGATGAGCGCCATCGTCGCCGTCGGCAAGATCAACCGGCGAGCGACTTTACGGCCGTCTATCACTTGCTCTCTTACGAGCGCAATGAGGATGTTCGAATCAAAGTCCCGCTCCCAGGCGAGCACCCATCACTGCCCACTGTAACGGACCTCTGGCCCGCCGCGGATTGGTACGAGCGCGAAGTGTGGGACATGTTCGGCATCGGCTTTGAGGGTCGCCCGCATCCACGGCGGATTCTTATGCCGCCGACCTGGCAGGGGCACCCGCTGTGCAAGGACCACCCGGCGCGGGCCACCGAACTGGGCCGCTACGAGTTGTCCGAGACGAAGGAGGACGCCGAGCAGGAAGCGCTGCGTTTCTGGCCCGAGGAGTGGGGTATGCAGCGGCACGGCGAAACAGTGGACTACATGTTCCTCAATCTCGGGCCGAACCACCCGAGCGTACACGGTGTATTCCGTATTGTGCTTCAGCTCGATGGCGAGAACATCGTCGATGCCGTACCCGACATTGGCTATCATCACCGCGGCGCCGAGAAGATGGGCGAGCGCCAATCCTGGCACACCTACATCCCCTACACCGACCGCATCGATTATCTCGGCGGAGTGATGAATAATCTGCCCTATGTGCTCGCCGCCGAAAAGCTAGCCGGGATCGAGGTTCCGGATCGAGTGAAGGTGATCCGGATCATGCTGGTAGAACTATTCCGAATAGCAAGCCACTTGGTGTTCTACGGCGCCATGGCCCAGGACGTCGGCGCACTGTCGCCGGTGTTTTACATGTTCACCGATCGCGAGAGGGTGTTCGACATCACCGAAGCGATTTGTGGCTTTCGCATGCATCCCGCCTGGTTTCGCATCGGCGGCGTGGCCGATGATCTACCGCAAGGATGGGATCGCCTGGTGCGCGACTTTATCCCCTACATGACAGCCCGGCTCGATGAGTACGAAACCCTCGTGATGAAAAACAGCATCTTTAAGATCCGCACAAAGGGCGTTGGTGCGTGCAGTCTCAACGAAGCAATCGAGTGGGGGGCCACTGGACCGATGCTGCGGGCTTGCGGCCTCGAGTGGGATTACCGAAAGAAGCGCCCCTATTCAGGTTACGAACAGTTTGCGTTCGATATTCCCACCGGCACGCACGGCGACTGCTACGAACGGACGGCGGTGCATGTCGAGGAAATGCGCCAAAGCCTGCGCATTATCCGGCAATGCCTGGAGAACATGCCAGAGGGGTCCTACAAGGCACGGCATCCGCTGACGACGCCGCCACTCAAAGAGCACACGATGCACGACATTGAGACCCTGATTACACACTTTCTCAATGTAAGCTGGGGCCCGGTTATGCCGCCCGGTGAGGCCAGCGCCTGCGTTGAAGCCACCAAAGGATTGAACAGTTATTACCTGGTCAGCGACGGCGGCAACATGTCGTACCGCACACGCATTCGCACACCCTCCTTCCCCCACCTGCAAATGATCCCGCTGCTGTGCCGCGGGGCGATGATTGCCGACTTGATCGCTACGCTTGGCAGCATCGATTTCGTGATGGCCGACGTCGACCGCTGAAAGCGTAAATATGCTGACGCTGAAAGAGATCGAAGATATCACCAAACTCGCAGCCCATTATGCGGAACGGCGCGGTGCTTGTGTCGAGGCCCTCAAGGTTGTGCAGCGGTCACATGGCTGGGTATCGGACGAAGACCTGCGCGAGGTCGCTCGGATGCTCGAAATGTCGCCCGACGAGCTCGATGGTGTGGCGACATTCTACAACTTGATTTTCCGCCGGCCGGTCGGCCGCCATGTCATCCTGATTTGCGATAGCGTGTCATGCTGGATCATCGGCTATCAAGCGCTGCGCGATGCTGTTGAGGCGTGCCTTCGCGTAAAGCTCGGTGAAACCACCGGTGACGGCCGCTTTACGGTGTTGCCAATCGTCTGTCTCGGAGCCTGCGATCGCGCGCCGGTAATGATGATCGACGGGGATCTCCATACGGACCTTAATCCCGCCGCGCTGGACGACGTGCTGGCGAAATACCAGTGACGTGGAATGTCGATGGAACACCCGCTCACTCGGAATATTCGGCCTGGTGAAGCGCCGTTGCAGATCGCTGCCTATGTGCGCAGCGGCGGCTACGCGGCAGCGCGCAAAGCGCTAACGAGCATGACGCCGCAGGATGTCGTCAGCGAGGTGACCGCCTCCAATCTGCGCGGCCGCGGCGGCGCGGGATTCCCGACCGGCAGGAAATGGAGTGCGGTGCCCAATTCAAGGGATCTGCGGGTTCCAAGGTATCTCGTCGTCAATGCCGACGAGATGGAACCAGGGACATTCAAGGATCGATTGCTCATGGAAGGCGATCCGCATCAGCTCATCGAAGGCATCATCATAGGCGCATTCGCTATCGAAGCGACAGTCGCATACATCTTTCTTCGTGCCGAATACCCGCTTGCCGCCCAGCGTCTCGAAGGGGCTATCGCCGAGGCATACGCCCAGGGCTTTCTTGGCAGAAACATTGTCGGCTCCGGCTTCGACCTCGATCTGCATCTTCACACCAGTGGCGGTCGTTATATCTGCGGAGAAGAGACGGCGCTCCTCGCAGCGCTCGAAGGCCAGCGCGCGATTCCGCGCGCGAAGCCGCCCTACCCTCAGTCAAGCGGGCTTTGGGGTAAACCCACCGTCGTCAACAATGTCGAGACCCTTGCTAACGTCCCGCACATCGTCAATCGCGGTGCCGCCTGGTTTCGAGGGCTGGCGCGTGGCGAAGACGGCGGCACGAAGATCTACGGTGCGAGTGGCCATGTCAAATGCCCGGGGGCGTGGGAGCTACCTATGGGAACGACGGTCCGCGAGATTCTCGATGAGCATGCCGGCGGCATGAAGGATGGCTACCAGTTTCGTGCGCTATTGCCGGGCGGGGCCTCGACCGGGTTCCTCATGGAGCAGCACCTCGACGTCGCCATGGACTTCGCATCCGTACAGAAGGCCGGTAGCCGACTCGGCACCGGCACGATGATCATCCTTGACGACCGCACGTGCCCTGTCGGCATGCTGCGTAATCTCGAGCACTTCTTCGCGCAAGAATCCTGCGGCTGGTGCACACCGTGCCGCGATGGCCTGCCATGGACGGAACGGACGCTTGCCGCTATCGAGGCAGGCCAAGGCGAGCCGCGCGACCTCGATATTCTGGCGATGCATATCGACTTGCTCGGCCCCGGCAAGACGTTCTGCGCCCACGCGCCGGGCGCCATGGAGCCACTCGAGAGCGGGCTCAAATATTTTCGAGCCGATTTCGACCGCCACATTCGCGAAAAGCGCTGCCCTTGGAAATAGCTGATGGTGACAATCCACGTTGACGACAACGCTTATCAAGTAAAGGCCGGCGACAATCTCCTGCACGCCTGCCTCTCATTGGGCCTCGATATTCCGTACTTCTGCTGGCACCCGGCGATGGGATCAGTAGGCGCTTGTCGACAATGTGCAGTGAAGGAGTTTCGTGACGATAGCGACACACATGGTCATCTTGTCATGGCGTGCATGACCCCCGTGCATGATGCCACGCGCATTTCGATCAAGGACCTGCAAGCAACCAGCTTCCGCGCCAGCATCATCGAATGGCTGATGACCAACCACCCCCATGACTGCCCAGTCTGCGTTGAGGGCGGCGAGTGTCACCTCCAAGATATGACGCTGATGACGGGGCACATCTACCGGCGCTATCGATTCACCAAGCGCACGTTTCGCAACCAGTATCTGGGACCATTCCTCACCCACGAAATGAACCGCTGCATCGCCTGTTATCGCTGTGTCCGCTTCTATCGTGACTACGCGGGCGGACGCGACTTGGATGTCTTTGCGATGCATCGCAATGTCTATTTCGGCCGGCACGAAGATGGCGCGCTGGAAAGCGAATTCAGCGGCAATCTGGCGGAGGTCTGCCCAACCGGCGTCTTTGACGACAAGCCGTTCAGCGAGGCTTTCAATCGCAAATGGGATCTGCGGTCCGCACCCTCGGTCTGCGTCCATTGCGGCCTCGGCTGCAACACTATGCCCAACGAACGCTTTGGCAAGGTGCGGCGCGTTCTTAACCGCTATAACGGCGAGATCAATGGCTATTTCCTGTGCGATCGCGGCCGGTTCGGATACGCCTTCGTCAACGGTAAGACGCGTGCACGCAAGCTTTCAATGCGGCGGCAGCCGGGCACGACCGAGGAAGTGACAACGAAAGGGGAAGCACTGCGCTGGCTGGCCGCGGTGTTATCACGACACGGGGCTGTCGGCATCGGCTCGCCCCGCGCCTCGCTCGAAGCCAACTTTGCCTTGCGCACTCTGGTCGGCGAAGAGAATTTCTATCTTGGTGTGTCGGAGACCGAGCGGCACCTGGTGGCCTTGATGCTCGATATCGCCCGCACAGGGCCGGCACGCGCCGCGTCGCTGAAAGATGCCGAAGCAGCCGACGCAGTTCTGGTTCTGGGAGAAGACGTTCCCGATACTGCGCCCCGCCTTGCCTTAAGCCTTCGCCAAGCCCTACGCCAGAGATCGTTCGCGATCGCCGACAAGCTGAAAATTCCGCGCTGGCAAGACGCGGGCGTGCGGGAAGCGGCGCGGCAGCAAGAGAGCGAGAGAAGTCCGCTCTTCATCGCGAGCCTTGACGCGACCCGGCTCGACGACGCAGCGAGTCGCGCGATCCGCGCGCCACCCAACGACATCGCCAGGCTCGGATTTGCCATAGCACATGAGGTTGACCCGGCAGCGCCCGCGGTTCCAGATCTCGGAGAAGATTTCCACAAATTGGCGGGTCAAATCGCCGGTGCGCTCAAGGCGGCAAGCAGGCCTCTGGTCGTTTCTGGTTACGGCTGCGCTAGCGCGGCCGTTATTCAATCGGCCGCCAATGTGGCCTGGGCGCTGTGCCGCGGCGGGCACGCCGCATCGCTTTGCCTGACGGCTCCGGAGTGCAACAGCTTGGGGCTCGGGATTTTAGGCGGAGGCGGCCTGGCTGAAGCCTTCAAGGCCATCGAAAATGGCCGCGCCGGTACGCTTATCGTGCTCGAGAATGACCTTTATCGGCGGGCCGACCGCGCGAGCGTCGATCGCTGTGTCAGCGCTGCGCGCCATCTCATCGTGCTTGATCACATCATGACGGATATTGGGCGCCGGGCCGATCTCCTGCTTCCCGTCGGCACCTTCGCAGAGGCCGATGGCACGCTGGTTAGCAGCGAGGGACGAGCGCAGCGGTTTTTCCAGCTTATGGTGCCGGACGGCGACATCCAAGCGAGCTGGCGCTGGCTACGTGATGCTTTGAATCACCTGCCAGGGCGTGCGTCCGAGGCGAATTGGTTGCGAATGGATGACGTTACCGCGGCTTGCGCCGAAGCAATCCCGATGTTGGCCGCGATCCGCCACGCTGCTCCGGCAGCGAATTTTCGCGTCAGCGGCAGCAAGATCCCTCGCGAGCCCCATCGCTACAGCGGGCGCACTGCGGTTAATGCGGCGGTAACGGTCCACGAACCCAAGCCGCCCGATGATCCTGACACGCCCCTGGCGTTCTCCATGGAGGGCTATTATGGGCCAATGCCGGCTGCGATTATTCCCTATTTCTGGGCACCGTCCTGGAACTCCGTGCAGGCGCTCAATAAGTTTCAGGACGAGATCGGCGGGCCTTTGCGCTCCGGCGACCCCGGGATCCGGCTTATTGAGCCGAGTGCGCACGCGGCCCCGCATTATTTTTACGACATACCCGACGCTTTTTTGCGCAAGGACAAATGGCTGATCGTGCCTTTGCACGAGATGTTCGGCAGCGAGGAGTTGAGCCGCCTGGCGCCCGCTGTGTCCGAGCGCGTCCCTGCGCCTTATATTGCGCTCAACCCGGAGGACGCGGCGAGCCTGCAAATTACCGATGGCACGACGGTCCGTGTGAACCTTGACGCAATGACCTGCCGTCTGCCGGTGAGAGTGCGAGCGACTTTGCCGCCGGGTGTCGCCGGGATGGCCGTGGGGCTTTTGGGATCGCTCAGCGTCGACTTACCCGCTTGGGGCACGATGGCAGCAGATGGCGCTGGCGTTGAGGGTGGCTAAGCCATGAGCGAACTTGCGCGCGGCGTTGCGAATGTCTTCGGCATTCTGATCGCGCTGGTTGCGTGTGCCGCATTGTTGACCTGGATCGAGCGGAGGCTGCTCGGCTTGTTCCAGGACCGTTATGGACCGAACCGGGTCGGCACCTTCGGCATCCTCCAGGTCGTCGCCGACATGATCAAGATTCTCTTCAAGCAGGATTGGGTGCCGCCCTTCGCCGACCGCCCTGTGTTCGTCATGGCACCAGCCATTGTGATGAGCGCCTTGCTCGTCGCCTTTGCGGTCGTCCCTATCGCCCCTGGGATCGGCATCGTCGACCTTAATATCGGTTTGCTGTTCTTCCTCGCACTCACGTCGCTTGCAGTCTACGGCATCGTGCTTGCCGGCTGGGCATCCAACAACAAGTATTCGTTGCTCGGGGGCCTGCGCGGGGCGGCGCAGATGCTGAGCTACGAAGTGTTTATGGGCCTTTCCCTGCTCGGCGTGGTCATGCTGGCGGGCTCGTTCAACCTGCGCGACATCGTGCAAGCACAGCGCGGCCTATGGTACATCGGCCCGCAATTCGTTGGCTTCGTCATTTTCTTCATCGCCGGAATCGCCGAGACACACCGCCTGCCGTTCGATTTGCCAGAAGCGGAGAGCGAGCTCGTGGCCGGCTTCCACACCGAATATTCGAGCATGAAATTCGGCATTTTCTTCATCGGCGAATATGTCGGCATCCTGCTCGTTTCGGCGATGATGGTGACGCTGTTTTTCGGTGGATGGCTGGGGCCGGTGCTGCCACCCGTCCTCTGGTTCCTGGTGAAGCTCGGCTTCTTCGTCACTCTGTTCATTCTGCTGCGCGCCTCGCTGCCGCGGCCGCGCTACGACCAGCTGATGGCCTGGGGTTGGAAGGTCATGCTGCCGCTCTCCCTGCTGAACCTCGTCATCACGGGGGCGACCCTGCTCGCGGCCTATTGAGGGAAAGACCAATGCTTAGCTCCCTGCGTACACTTTGGACGATCTTTCTCCATCTCTTTCATCGCAAAGTGACTGTGCAATATCCCGAACAGAAGCCGTATCTACCGCCGCGGTTTCGGGGTCGCATCATCCTATCGCGTGATCCGGACGGCGAGGAGCGCTGTGTCGCCTGCTACCTTTGCGCCGTTGCCTGCCCTGTTGACTGCATTGCGCTCGAGAAAACGGAGGACCCCGCCGGTCGCTGGTATCCGGAATTCTTTCGCATCAATTTCTCACGCTGCATTTTCTGCGGCTTTTGCGAGGAAGCGTGCCCGACCTACGCCATTCAGCTTACGCCGGATTTCGAGATGAGCGAGTACGAGCGGCCCAACCTCGTCTACGAGAAGGAGGATTTATTGATCAGCGGTACCGGTAAATATCCAGGCTACAGCTTCTACCGAACGGCTGGCCTCAAAATCGGCGGCAAAGACAAGGGTGAAGCGGACCGCGAGGAACCGCCGATCGATGTGCGGAGGCTGATGCCATGACAAGTCGAGCGGAACCCCCCGCGGAATTGAACAGCACTGCATCGAGGCGCCTATGGCAGTCGCATTCTACATAGCCTCGATCGTGGCGGTGATTGCGACCTTGATGGTCATCACGAATACGAACGCGGTTCATGCGTTGCTTTACCTTGTGGTATCGCTGCTCGCGGCGGCGATCATCTTCTACGTTCTCGGTGCTCCGTTTGCGGCAGCGCTCGAGGTGATCGTTTATGCGGGCGCCATCGTGGTGCTGTTCGTCTTCGTGGTGATGATGCTCAACCTGGGGGAGGCCGCGGCTGTGCAGGAACAGCAACTGCTGAGCCCAAGGATCTGGATTGGACCTGCTGTACTCTCAGCCACTCTTCTGGGCGAGCTCGTCTTTATGCTGTGGCAGGGCGTTCCCCTCGTCGAGGGCTCCGGGTTGGTCGGTCCTCGTCAAGTGGGTGCCCGGTTTTTTGGTCCGTATGTGCTCGCCGTCGAGCTCGCATCCATGCTGCTGCTTGCCGGCTTGGTCGCCGCCTATCACCTTGGGCGGCGTGAAACGCGCTCGCAGGAGGGAAACAAGGAATGAACGTGTGAGCGTGATTCCCATGCAATACGGGCTGTTGCTGGCGATGGTCCTGTTCGCGCTTGGAGTGGTTGGCCTCCTGACGAGACGCAATCTCGTCTTCATGCTGATCTCGGTTGAGATCATGCTGAACGCGGCGGGGCTCGCCTTCATCGTCGCCGGAGCGCGCTGGAGTCAAGCCGATGGCCAGATACTGTTCATTCTCATATTATCTTTGGCGGCAGCCGAAGTCTCGGTCGGCCTGGCGCTGATATTGCAATTCTCCTACGGCATGGCGACGCTCGATGCCGATGCGGCCAGCAAGATGCGGGGCTGACATGCTCGGGCTCCTTGCGCTGGTTCCGGCTTTCCCGCTCTTCGGTTTCGCCATTCTGTTCGTGAGCGCAGGGTTACTACCGAAACGGTGGATCGCAGTCGTCGGTGTCGGCTCAGTCGGCATCGCGATGATACTCGCGCTGATCATCCTGGCTGCGTTCTTGAGCCAACCGCCAGCGGAGCCCTTCAGACAAATCATCTGGACTTGGTTTGATGTCGATGGCCTCACGCCGCAGGTCGGCTTTTACCTCGATGCGCTGTCACTGGTGATGATGGTCGTCGTAACCTTCGTCGGGTTTCTCATCCACCTCTACTCATCCGAGTTCATGAGTGATGATGAGGGATATAGTCGCTTTTTCGCTTACATGAATCTGTTCGTTGCTTCGATGTTGGTCTTGGTTTTGGCGAATAACCTGCTGCTGCTTTATCTCGGCTGGGAAGGTGTCGGCCTCTGCAGCTATCTCCTGATCGGCTTTTGGTACCGCAATCCGCAGAACGGCCTTGCCGCGCGAAAGGCATTCATCATCACTCGCGTCGGCGACGCCGGGCTGGCTGTCGGCCTCTTCGTCCTGTTCACCAGCCTGGGGACGCTTGATACCCAGACCTTGATGCAGCGTGCGGCCGAGACTTGGCCGACCGGCGCAGCAACGGCGATCGCCGCAGCCGGGTTGCTGCTCGGCGGCGCCGTCGGCAAATCCGCACAACTGCCCCTGCAGACCTGGCTACCTGATGCCATGGCTGGCCCGACTCCGGTCAGTGCCTTAATCCATGCGGCCACGATGGTAACGGCAGGCGTCTATCTCATCGCCCGCACGCACGTCCTCTATAGTCTGGCACCGCCGGTCCAGGTCGCTGTTGCAATAATCGGAGCACTCACCTTGCTGCTCGCGGGCTTCAGCGCCCTCAATCAGAAGGACATCAAGCGGATCCTCGCCTACTCGACGATCAGTCAGATCGGCTACATGTTTCTCGCCCTCGGGGTGGGTGCCTGGTCGGCCGCAATCTTCCATTTTATGACGCATGCTTTTTTCAAGTCGCTCCTTTTCCTCGCAGCAGGTGTAGTTGTGCAGCGTCTTCATGATGAACACGACATTTTCAAAATGGGTGGCCTGCGCCGGCGGCTGCCACTGGCTTTCTGGAGCTTTCTCGCAGGTGCGGTTTCGCTCGCTGCGCTGCCTTTCATCGACGCCGGCTTCTACAGCAAAGATTTGATCTTGTGGGAGACCTGGTCACGCGGACCAAGCGGACATCTTTTGTTTATCGCCGGCCTGATCGGCGCTCTCCTGACTGCGCTTTACACCTTCCGTCCGGTCTTCGTCGCTTTCTTCGGCGAGGTTCAGATCGAGCCCATCGGTCGGACCGGTTTGCGGATCGCCATTCCGCTGGTCATCCTGTCGATCCTCGCCCTTATCTCCGGTCTCGTCGAGATCCCCCCCTACATGGGCGACGTGCCAAACTTCACGAGCCTGATGCACACGGCTCTGCCGGCATCACCGGCCGAGACAGCGGCTGGTTCGAGCCTGGAGACCATGCTGTCCGTGATCACCGACATCGTTGTCATCCTTGGCGTTGGCGTCGCTTATGTTGCGTTCTGTCGCCGGCCCGCCTTTCTCCAGTATCTGATCGGGTTGCCGGTGAGCGTAACGCTCCGGCGGTTTTGGGGGGCGGACTGGGGCATGGATTGGCTGTACGACAGGATGGTCGTACGACCCTTTGTATGGTTGGCGCATCTCAACCGCAGCGACGTCATCGACGAATTTTACGATGGCCTCGCGCGGCTGGCCGCGACCGCCTACCGCCTGCTCAGCATTTCGCAGACCGGGCGTGTGCGCTGGTATGCAGCCGGCATCGCCGCGGGTTCGGCAATCATAATCATCATTACGGTGTTCGCGTGATGCTGCTGTGGCTGGTTCTTACTCTGCTGATCGGTGGCACGGCGGCGTGGCTAGGTGAGCGCTGGAACGCGGCTTGGCCACGCGCGATCTCTCTTCTCGCGTTGGCGATCGATGTTGCCCTCGTGCTCACGCTACTGGCGGAGCATCACGGTGTCGTGACATTCGGTGAGCGAGGTTCGTGGCTTGCCGATAACAATTGGCCTTGGATCCCACCCCTTGGGATTGGTTTTCACTTCGGCATGGATGGCTTGAGCCTGGTGTTGGTTTTGCTCACCTTCGGACTCGGGATCGTTTCGATAGCAGCATCGTGGACAGAAATTACAGAACGGGTTGGATTCTTTCACTTTAATCTTTTGTGGACCTTGGCCGGTATTGTTGGCGTGTTCCTAGCGCTCGATCTATTCTTATTTTTCCTTTTTTGGGAGCTGATGTTGGTTCCGATGTACTTCCTGATTGCCATGTGGGGCCATGAACATCGGGTCTATGCGTCTCTAAAGTTCTTCCTGTTCACCCAGGCCGGCGGACTACTCATGTTCGTCGCCATCGTCGCGTTGTTCTTTGTTCACTATCAGCAGACCGGAATCGCGACGTTCGACTATTTTGCTCTCGCGCAAGCGCGGCTAGACCCGGCAGCGCAGATGTGGATCATGCTTGGATTCTTCGCCGGCTTTGCCGTAAAGTTGCCGGCCGTGCCGTTTCATACCTGGCTCCCGGATGCGCATACCGAAGCGCCGACCGCCGGGAGCGTCATCCTCGCCGGCCTGCTCCTGAAGACCGGCGCTTATGGTTTGCTGCGTTTCGCTGTTCCGCTATTCCCGGACGCAGCCGTTATCTTCGCGCCGGCTGCTATGTCGCTTGGTGTCGTCGGCATCCTCTACGGTGCGATGCTAGCCTACGCCCAGGACGACATGAAACGCCTCGTCGCCTACACCAGCATTAGTCACTTGGGCTTTGTGCTCCTTGGCATCTATGCCTGGAATGCGCTCGCGCTCCAAGGCGTGATCATGCAGATGCTGGCGCACGGCATCAGCACAGGCGCCCTGTTTGTGCTTGTTGGCGCACTTCAGGAGCGGCTGCACACTCGTGATATGCGGCGGATCGGCGGGCTATGGTCAACCGTGCCGCGCCTTGCCGCAATAGGCATGTTTTTTGCCGTCGCTTCGCTCGGCATGCCGGGGCTCGGCAATTTCGTCGGCGAGTTCTTGATTCTTTTTGGCAGCTACCGCGTCGCCGGCGGGTTCGCCGCTGCCGCAACTATCGGCCTCGTTGCGGCCACGGTTTACGCCCTGATCTTCGTTCAGCGGGTTTTTCACGGCGAGGGTGGCCGGACCAGCACCGCGGTCGACTTCTCCGCACGCCACATGATCGTTATGTCGGTGATGATCGCAACCCTTATCTGGTTCGGAGTCTATCCTCAACCGGTATTCGACACCGCCAGTCCCGGCCTCGACAACCTGCAGCGCATGCGGCTCGAGCGGCTCGATCGGCTGCAGGCGGCGAGGTGAGTGATGGAAGGTGTCGATTTCATCGCCATCCTGCCATTCCTTGTCATGGCCCTCGCAATTGTGGGAACCATGCTGGTAATCGCTTTCCGCCGACAACACGCGCTGACAGCAGTGGTGTCCATTCTAGGTCTCGCCCTCTCATTTGCTGCGCTCGGACCTGCTGCGTCCTTCGTGCCGCGCCAAGTAACGCCCCTTTTCGTAGTCGACGGTTACGCGCTTTTTTACATGGGGCTGATCTTTGCTGCCTCCATTGCCGTGCTGCTGCTTTCATACGGCTATCTTTCCGAGCGCTCTGAACCGCGAGAAGAATATTATCTGCTGATGTTGCTGGCGACGCTCGGTGCGGCGGCCGTCGTGGCGAGCAATCATTTCGCCTCTTTCTTTCTCGGCCTCGAGACCCTCAGCATCTCGCTGCTCGGACTCATGGCCTATCCACACAATCGCGCGCAACCGATCGAGGCTGGAATCAAGTACCTGATCCTAGCTGGCGCCTCCTCTGCGTTCCTGCTTTTCGGCATAGCCTTGATTTATTTTCGGCTTGGCACTCTCGAGTTCCCGCGAATTGGCGCCTTGTTAAGTTCAATAGACGAGACACAGCCCGATATTTATTGGCTCACCGGGCTTGCCCTCATCATTACCGGAATCGGTTTCAAACTATCGGTCGTTCCATTTCACATGTGGGCGCCAGACGTCTATGAGGGAGCACCGGCGCCTGTAACCGCCTTCGTCGCCGTCGTCTCCAAAGGCGCTGTGTTCGCATTGTTGCTGCGCTATTTCCTTGCGACAAACGCCTACCGATTCGGTTCAGTGCTGACTATGATCGAAGTTATCGCCATCGCATCGATGATCGTTGGCAACCTGCTCGCGCTGCTCCAGAACAACGTCAAGCGAATCCTTGCCTACTCCTCGATCGCGCATCTAGGCTACCTGCTGGTTGGATTCCTTGCCGGCGGTAGCTTGGCCATCGAGGCGGTCAGCTACTACCTGGTTGCATATTTCGTGACCTCGTTGGGTGCGTTCGGTGTGATCACGTTGCTGTCGGCATCTGGGGAGCAAAACGACTTCGACGCGCTCGACGGCTATCGTGCCTTATTTTGGCGCCGGCCATGGCTCGCCGGTAGTTTCACCATAATGCTTCTCTCGCTCGCCGGGATTCCCCTAACGGTCGGGTTTTTTGCCAAGTTTTATGCGATCGCGGGAGGCGTCGGCGCCACTATGTGGCCGGCAGTGATCGCGCTGGTCGTCGGCAGTATCATCGGGCTGTTCTATTACCTGCGCATCATCGTGATGCTGTATACACCTGCAACCGAACTACCGACTACAGGCGGGAGCAGTGCGCAGCAGCCGGGCACCGCCACGATTGCGGTGCTCGTCCTCGTGCTGGTCTGGCTCGGTATTTATCCAACGACCATCGTGCATCTCATTCACGCCACAGCGACACAGGTTTTAGTGAAGTGACGCCTGCAATGCGTTCGCCCAAGGAAAACAGTTTCTTACGCAGGTTCGACTCACCGATCAAGGCATATTACTTGCTGACGTGATTCCCCTTCGCGTAAGCACTCAAGTCGTCCAATCGGACGGTACGATCCTGGTCTCGAAGCGCCATTGGAGGCGTTCGATACATCCTCCGCCGCTGGTGCTCTCGGCGGCGAGTTAAATTCGCGTATTCGCATCGGCGCCGCGATAAGGTTCTGGACAATTCGCGCGTCCCGAGCGGTTTTCTAGGTCTAGGGCGGGCACCGACGAGCCAATAGGTGGAAAACCGGGTATCCTGTGCGTTCGTGATGCCCTTGTTGCTTTGGTGGCGCCTTCGGTCGGGCTGGTGGACAATGGTCTCAACTTCGGTCACGCGGTTCGATGAGCGCCCCTTCGGTCCGGGAATGGGTTAAACATCGTGGGTATTGACTGTATGCCGCGATGGCCCCGGCCCTTTCTACGTGACTCACTCCCACAGGGTCGGGGCCGTATTATATCATGTCGGACCACTGCCGTCAGGTTAATACTTGAACAAATTCAATTGGTTAGGTGACGTG
>JASHYD010001096.1 GCA_030043175.1 Xanthobacteraceae bacterium
GCACGCCTTCATCCTCGACCCGGAATGATATGGTCTGGTTCTGGCCGACGATGCCGAACCGTGGCGCCGCGACCAGCACGACGCGGCGGTCCTTTTCGTTGGGTGAGCCGGTGATGAGGGCATGGACCGGTGCCGAGAAGCCAAGCGCGCCCACATCGGACGGCACGTCATGGACGCGGCCGTCAGTAATAAAAATGGCCCCGGCAACGCGGTCGGGCGGCACGTCGGCGAGGGTGGCATTCAGCGCGCTGAGCAGCCGGGTGCCGTCAGCCTCGCCATCCGCCTCCCCGGCCTCGATCACGCGTGTCTCGATGCCGGGAATGCGGGCAAGCCGCTCGGCGACCGCTGCGCGGGCCGTCTCTGTCTGGGCCGCGCGGTCGCCGAAGTTCTGGCTCGGGCTCTTGTCGACAACGACGACGGCGACCGAGGTCAGGGGATCGCGATCCTCGCGGGTGAGCGACGGATTGGCGAGAGCAAGCACCATCAGCGCCAGCGCTGCGATCCTGATAACCCCGCGGCTGTGAGCAAGCACCAGCAGGGCCGCCATGACGGCTGCGATCGCGGCGGCGACCCAGAGAAATTCGACCGGAACGAGAGGCGAGAAGCTGATGCCGAATACCACTATTGGGTTCCTCTGCGTCCTGGTCGGATCGCAGGTAGAGTGGCAAAGCGAAGCATGCCCACCGCCACTGCATTCTAGAGTATTCGGTGCTCAAAGTGGAGCATATCCTGCGTGTCTGAAATAACTGGTGCAGGTCTGGGGGAAGGTGCGTATCGCGGCGTCGATGCTGTTCCAGACCGCTTCGCGGGTCCACGCCGCAGCTTTTCGCAGGAGCGTTTTGAGTTTAGCGAAGATCAGCGTGGCGTTGGCGGCTTGGATTAGCGTTCGCACGCCTGCAATCTTGTGGACCGCGAGATTGTCCGCCCGCCGATAGGCTCGGCAGCGGGATGGTTTCGAGATAGGTCAGGAAGCCCTGGCCAATCATCGCTCCTTACCAACACAAAGGACGCGCTGATCCTGTTGCGGCGTAGGTCGGCAACGAATGTCGTGACCACGGTGAAGAGCGCAACCGTCGCCTCAAGGACCGAAGCGGCGTCGGTATTGAGGACCGTCATCAAGCGCGCCGCCAGCCCACGATCCGGTCGCTCGCGCCAGCCGGCCGCCCGAGGCCGCTCATGCGCGAAACGAGGCTGCCCGCTGGGGTAGGAACTCAGCCAATTCCCTCGCCCGCGCTTGCCGCAGTACGTTGAAGGCCGCGATGCGCTGAGAGAGGGCTTGGCGGCTTGCACAGTTCGGATCGTCCAGGCCCGCGCCAAAGCCAGGATTGGCCAAACCTCGACAGCCCTCGCGAATAGCGCGGACGGCCTCGTCCGAACGGTTTGTACCGCCGTCGTTGAAGCTTAGCGATTGATGAAAGCGGACCATATCGGACTGGGGATTGCTGACGTTCTGGCCAGGAAATGCCTTGGCCTCGATTTCGTAGAGTCGGTCCTTGTAATCGAACAATTGCACCATCGACCGGCTGCCGTCCGCTCCATCGACCGTCAATTGACGGCCGTAAACCTCGTAGATGCGCGCAGGAATATTGACCCTGACCGTGGCGCCTTGAGACAGCGCGCTAATCGCATGCTCGAGAACGGTGGTCTCCTCAAGATTGGTGCCTTTGAGTCCAGCCACTATCATCCTGAAGACGACGTTGGCTTGACGAACCAAATAGACACGCGCCGGTTTCGATCTGCGGGTTGGTCGGAAAAGCAACCGAGATAGCATACTCGGGGTAGCTGTATTCCTTCCAACTCTGTGCGAAGGCGGACGCGCTGAAGGCGAAGGCTGCCAGAATCAAGGCGATCGGGCGCATCTTGGGTTCCTCCTTACGAACGTGATGTTGCGACCGGGACAGTTGAGGCTCGCTACAAGCCCAACCTCGACGGGGTCGTTACCAAATACGATTGAAATCGTTTCAGTCACCGAATTTTGCCGCACCAGCATGGTCCGTTGCCGGCGCTGAACGGCGAAAGGCCAAGCCGCCGCGCTGGCCAAGCACGCCGACAAAGTCGCCTCGTCGTATCAGTGACCTCCCGCGAATTTCGGCAAACCTATTGTAGCGCGTGCAAGGAAGCGCTGGAACGGTCTTAGGCCGAACGGAGGGCATCCATTGGGCGGTTGGCTGTGTCCGCTCACCGCGTTTAAACGCACGGGTCGCCAACGTCGAGAAGGCTTTCGAAGGCATAAAGGCTTAAGTGCGGTGGCTGTTGATCGAGCTGATGAATCAACCTTAAAGTTCAACTGTCTTGATCTTTTCGATTGATCGTGCTCAGGCGCGCATCGCCGTCGAAGGCGGTTGATGGCAAGCCCGGAAAGCCAGCGTGGAATATCCCGATTGAGTGGATCGAAGTGCGATCTATACATATAGTCAGTTCTACTACAGATACTATACCTGCGTAATTATATAAGTTAATGAAGATTAAGTTGACGTAAGGCAATCTAGTATGCTTTCATAGACCGCGGTGTGGAGTCCCCCTCTCACCGTGCTGACGTCACTTGGTTACGTCTTCCTATGTTTTCCGTTCCTCAACTTCAGACACTTCTGGGTCGGGCAGCCTAGAGGTGTCTGTCTTATATCGAGCAATTTATCTATAGAGTAGCTCTTATGTCCGTTGTCAACAGCCGGGCAACAAACGACCCTCCCTGGCCACAGGGTTTGCTTCCGATGAGAGTGCACAGGGCTGGCGATGAGGCTTTAGACGACGGTTGATCAGACTCTTATTCGCGGGTTGGTTACCGCATCGACCGTTGTTCGTCTGGGGGCTTCCCAATGTCTAGAGCGCGGGCGTCGATAAGTATCGGCCATTGTCTGCTCGACGCGGTCGTAGCTAACCGTCAAAGTTCGCTCGGCTAAGCACCGCTGCAAAACAACCCAGTCCTTGCTGGTGGAACCGCCTCCAGCTTCTAGGACTATCGCGGGCAAATCGTTGATCAATCCTCGGAATTTCAAGCGCTGGGAATTCATCAGACACCAATCGAGTCCGTGCTCGGGTGCTTGAGGAGGTTTTGGGCGCCGACGCGATTGCGGATTAGCTCGTCTCACGATCTTCCGAGTTGAGCGACTGTCGGCGACGGAAATATCGGGCCAATTTTCGAACATAACGTCGGCGCCACACCTTCGTCCCGGAACGTTCCAACGTCTTCGTATTCTGCGCTTCGATCCAGTCGAGCACAGAAGTGCTCTCAATCTCCTCCAGCCAGAGATGGGGTGTCACCTCGTTTGGATAAAACCGCCAGCCCCTTCGTCTAACAAGGAGCTGGCGGTTACGCGTTGCATGGGCTGGCAGCCTTGACCGTCACATCTGCGCCCACCACAGGACGGAGGCTGCCTTTCTGAAAGGCGACCCTCATGCCGGCCGACTTCGAGGAGGTCTGTGGCGGGTATTCTAACGCGCCTCTATGAAAACAAAGAATGGATGATCGACGGCTGAGTCGGAGCGCACTGATCTTCGGCTTCCGCCTCACCCCAGGGGACAAGCAGAGCCGCTGCCATCATGGTCGAACCAAGCCAGCGCAACCGGCACCGACCAATCGACGCGCTGGGAATTAAACAATTAAACATGAGCCGTCCTCCAGTTTCGGCGGGCCAATTGCTTTCAACGAATCAGAATGAACCGAACGATACTCCAGCATCCGCCGGTCTGTTGTCGGTCGGCTTCTCGACGAGTTTAGTCGTTATATATTCCGTTATATATAACGTGGGTTCGAACATTCAGCCCACATTCAGCTTCGCGTCAGCTTCACGTCAGGAACCAATACCTCCCAACGATCTTCTCGACTCAACGACGATTCGCCGGGATATGAGCCGTGGCTTGACTCTCCCTAGAGAATGCTGGGCGCAAGCCATGGTAAGAGATCGCCCATGGCTGAACCTGCAATCCAATGGATACGCGACTGGGGAAAAATGAACCTCTTCTCCATCGTGTTTCTGTGGCTCCTATTTATTTTCGGCGGCCTGGTGCTGATTGCGCGCACGCTCCTCCGCCTGGCGACCGCGCCGCTGTTCGGCCTCGCTGCCGCCCCGGCCATTGTGCCTAAATTTTACTCATTAGCGTTTGACGTGTCCAACTAACTACCAACTTCCGGATTGGGAGTGGTATCATCCGGACTGTGAGTAAAACCATCGATAGCTTTACTAGATAATTCGAATTGTGCATATCAGATATGCTTTATGCGTAAGTGCTGCAGATTTCACAAATGGACATCTCCCTGGTTCCCAGGCGATCAAGTATGTTTCAGTCTTTCTGAGCCGCGCTGGCCTCAATCGACAGTGACGCCGCGTGTTCCTGCCACCTGCCCAGCGACGCCAGCAGCTCGCCACGGGAGCGCTGCGTGAATTCCTGAGCATCCTCTCGCGCCTTTCAGTGATCTCGATTTCGGGCCGGGTTACGGTATGTTCCTGCTCGAGACCGTGTCCTAGCGGCGCATTCAATACATTAGTTGTCTGTATCTCCGCTGAATGACTGAATTCAGAACACCCATCATCGATTTTGAATATTCAGTTTATCTTCAGGTAGGCTTCAGCTTGTTGTCAGCTACAACTGACATGATGGGAAGTGTCTTCGTGTCCGCGGACAGCCGGAAAGCCTTCGACAAGAAGTATGCCATGGTCGACCTGTTCGGCACATCCTTCACTGCATGTGGGGGAGGGCTATCGGCTGATCGACTTCGATGAGGTAGGGAAGGCCTGGCGCGACGCAAAGGAGAACCGGCGTCCGGCGAGGGCCGGCGGGATCGACCGGCAAGCACCCTGCAGGCCCACTTCACCGTCGGGGATGAGGGCGTGTTCACGACCCCCCGGGACTCACGTATGGGCGGGGGTCCGACGACTGGTCGGAAATTGCCCGTGCGGAAACATCAAGACATATTACAAACCCGACGCCGACGTTCCGATGGCGGCGAAGCGGAGCATATAGGGGCTGGGGGTATTAATACGCCTATCGGCGTGGACGAATAATATACCTGGGTATCCATTTCTGACCCGCTGTTCCTGCCAGAACGGCCGCTCCAGTAGCTTGCCACGCCCGGGCGAGTCGCTGGCGTGTTCTCTGTGCTGGCCGCCAATAGGCGAACGATGTGATGGATTTGACGGCGGTCGGGTTGCGTCCGATGTAGAGAGTGGCCCCCTCAAGTGTTGAACAGACTTTCGTCCATGGATTTGAGGGCATAGTTCTTGAAAATTTTTTCGCGAATTTCATCCCACAGACTTTCCTCGGAGTTGAGCTCAGGAGAATAAGGTGGGAGGGCGAGATTCAATCAGCTATAAAGTTCTCCACACGGGCTCCAACCGTTGGGACGGACCATGTTGGTTGTGACGGCGGTTTCATCGAAAAATACAAGGCGAGCAGGGTCACGCAGCCCTTGCTCGCAGATCCACCGCCGGCGCGCCCGCGCCACGTCGGTTGGCTTTCCCTCTGCGGCGCTCGGAGGCTCTTTTTAATCGTAATACCGCGATGAGCGAATAATCGGGAGAGCGCGTGAGCCTTCCGGGAAACCGCTTGTTCAGCGCCAAGACGATCAGTTCGAGGAATGGCCGCAGCTGTTTTGCGCGAAGCGCAAGAATTATCGGCTGAACGGACGAAACGTGCATATGCTGCGCAGCGTTGGCGATGCTTCATTTTCTTCCTACCTGGTACGCCACTTAACCTCAGTGCGGCTGGGATATTTTGTCTGGTCAGCTGTTAACCCTCTTAATTTGTCTGGTTAACCCTTAACCCTCTTCTCTCAAACTCAGGCAACTTCATCTCGTGACAACGTGTCAAAGGAATCAATGTGGGTTATAGGTCATTCGACCGTCGGTACGCTTTTCAGATTGGTAACGGCGTCACCGTCGACGGTTTGTGCAGTGCGCGGCATTCCCCCTCCCCGCTTCGCGCTGAATTGGTCCCATTCAACGCCACGTCATGGGACCGGAGTGCCTCATTCCGCAAAGGGGGGAGGGGATGCATAGGCTTACGAGGAGGTCACATGTTTCACCGAACTTGGATCGGCGCAGCGCTGGTCACGACGTTGAGCCTGTCCGTTCCGGGCGCGAAAGCTGAAGAAGCCAAGTATCCCAATTGGGAGGGACAATGGAAGCAGGGCAGCCCAGTGGATGTCTGGGATCCCAGCAAGCCGCCCGGTCTCAGCCAGCAGCCACCGCTGACGCCCGAATACCAGAAGATGTTCCA
>JASHYD010000110.1 GCA_030043175.1 Xanthobacteraceae bacterium
GGCGGCTGGCTTAGCCCGCACCGTCTCACTCCCGACCGTATGGTCGCGGCGCTTAGTGATCGTGGCGGCGACCCGCTCGGGCATCGGCGCAATCATTCGAAAGGCACCTGCTTCACTGGTACGTTCGAGGCGAATGGCGCTGGAGCGCGGCTTTCGACCGCACCGATGTTTGCAGCCGGAAGCAATGCGGCAACTTGCCAAGGGGCTCCGGAAACGTCACGCGGAGCGAACGAAAGGCGGACAGGTTTCGGGAATGAGCAACAGCACGGATTCGGGAATGGAAGATTGATTAGTTGATTATGTCTAACCCATTGAAATGATTGGAGCGGGTGAAGGGAATCGAACCCTCGTCATCAGCTTGGAAGGCTGTTGCTCTACCATTGAGCTACACCCGCATTGGGCCATACCTTTCGCGCTTCGGCGGCCATCGGTCAAGACGCCGCGATAAGCTCTCGCGCCGCGTTGCGCCGGTTACGTAAAGCAGCCATGCCGGAAGGACGCGAAGATCACTTCGTCGCCCAAACCAGCCGCCCACATTACTTATAAGGCGTCCGGCAGACCAACCGCATCGGTGCCGCTGGCAATCGCCCCGACCATGCCGGACCGTCCATCAATCTGCGCGTATCGCCAGGGGAAGGCCAGATCACGCACATCCGCGAACTCGTGCGCCAGCGTCGCCTCAACAGAGGAATCCAATTCTTTTCGTGGTCTTTTCATGCACCACGCGAACGGAGTTTGGAAGTTCCCTCGTTAGTTTGCTCAGAGGTGGCTTCGCGCTGTAGCCATTGCCGTCCGATTAGCGCGGTGTTGCAAGCGGCGCAACCCGAGCTCATTGCCTTCGAACGGAAGGTTTGCAGCTCGGCGAGGGTCACCGTCGGTGCCCGATCGCCGGAATCTTGCCACGATTGCGCCTGCCCGTGCCGTTCCAAGTCGGCGGCAGGTTTTCAGGCGTGGCCGGTCGTGCGCGCTTAAGCGGAAGTGCGAGAAGGTCGTAGTTAGCGCGAGCGGCCAAATAACGGCTGTCTCGTGCACGATCCCGACAATAAGTTGCCCATGTAGCGGTTCATGTGTCCGAAGCGGAACAGGGTGCTGCCAGGTCGTAAGATCATGAGGCTGCCAAGCGTCTGGCGAAATTCAATCCAGCAGCAAGCTCGGCCATTGATTCACTTTGTCGCAGTATGCGGCACATTGGATTCCCTATCACGGAAGAGATCCTGTCCGCGGTTTGCCTCCTTGGGGTCCTTGGGCCGCTACTACCTAGGATTTGACTTAGCGGGCCTCCGTGATCGTGTTTGCGGCCACGCCGGCAAGCCGGAGGAGGATTCAGAACGATGCCCGGCCACCGCAAGACGCTTCGAGGGAATGCTAGGCCACAGGTGGCAGAAGAATTGCAGCGTAACAGCCAGCGTCAACCGCACTTTGTTGCCGACAACGACCTGGCCGCCATCGCGTGCTGCGACACGGAGGCCAGCTACAAGTTTGTTAACAGGCACTACGCGGAGTGGCATGGCCTCTTGCCTGAGCAAGTGGTCGGCAAACGTATTTCAGAGGTAGTGGGCGAACAGGCTTGGCCGACCTACGAGCCCTATTTCCGCGAGTGCGTCGCTGGCAAGGCGATTGAGTTCGAGCTCGAGATCGATTTGCCTTACTCGCTGGGCGAGCGGCAGTTCATGCATTGTTGCTATGAGCCGGAGTGGAGGAGCCGAAAAGTCGTCGGTCTGATCGCAACAATCACCAACATCGCCCGCCGCAAACGTGCGGTGCAACGCCTGCGCGACAACGAAGTCACGCTTCGTCAGCTTGTCGAGACTTCGCCATTCGGAGTCTACGTGGTGGACGCTGATTTTCGTATCGTGGAGGTGAGCGCAGGTGCAAAGAAGAAATTCGAGAATGTGTGGCCCCTGATTGGCCGTGATTTGGCCGAGGTGCTGCGGTGTATGTGGCCCGACCCGTTTGCCAACGATGCGATCAGCCGCTTCCGATACACGCTCGACACCGGCGAGCTATACCACTCGCGCGGCAGCGTCGAAAGGCGAAGGGATATAGGCGCCGTCGAAGCCTACGATTGGCAGATTGAGCGCCTAACTTTGCCTGACGGCGGTTCTGGTGTGGTGTGCCGGTTCTACAATCTTTCCGACGATCTTTCCGAACATCAGAAATATGAGGCCGCTCTGCGCGAGAGCGAAGCGACCTTCCGGGCCATGTTTGATGTCAGCAGCGTGGGGAAGATCGAGGTCGAGCCCGCAAGCACCCGCTTCCTGCGCGCCAACGCCGCGATGTGTAAGTTCCTGGCTACAGCGAGGAGGAATTGCTCTCGCGGACGGAACTTGGCGTCACGCTTCCGGACGATCGCCACCGAGCCGGGAGGTGGGTCAACGCCTGGTCGCCGGAAAGTCAGACGTTTTCGACGTGGAAAAGCGCTACATCCGCAAGGACGGAAAAGTAGTTTGGGCACGAACGACGGTGAACGTCATCCGCGACGCGTCCGGCCGGCCACTGCGCAACATAGCTGTGATCCAGGATCCTAACGCACGAAAGCAGGCTGAGCAGGACCTGCAGGCAAGCAAAGATCGTATGCAGTTTGCCCTCAACGCGGCTCAGCTCGGGTGGTGGCAGTACGATCCTCTGCGCCGAGTGGCCTCGGGAGATGCTCGCTGTCAGCAAATTCTCGATTTTGCCAGCATGGAGATGCCCGCAGTCAGGAAATTCTCGATTTTGCCACGCATGAGCTCCCTATCGAAGAAATCATGAAGCGGGTGCATCCGCACGACGCCAAACGGTTTCGGGCGGCCGTGGAGGCGTCACTCGATCCCGTCAATCCGAGGCGCGCCGCGATCGAGTTCAGGCTCCAGCGGGGAGGTGGTGAAATCCGCTGGGTGGAGGCGCATGGGCTTGCTTATTTCGAGGGAGCGGGACAGGAGCGAATGGCCATTAGCGTAGTCGGCACCCTCGCCGACATCACCGAACGCAAAGAGCGCGAAGAAGAACGAAGGGAGCGCGAGCAAAAGGTGCAACTCCTCTTGCGGGAGGTCAATCATCGCTCCAAGAATATCCTTAGCGTCGTGTACGCGATTGCTCGCCAGACTGCCACCAAAAACCCCGAAGACTTCATCGAGCGCTTCTCCGAGCGTATCCAAGCGCTTTCAGCCAATCAGGACCTGCTTGTGCGAAACGAGTGGAATCGGGTTGAGATCGAGGACCTGGTTCGTACCCAGCTCGCGCCCTTCGTAGACCTCATTGGTTCTCGTATCGCCGTGCACGGCCCCAAATTAGGCCTGAAAGCAGACTCCGCACAGGCGATAGGGCTTGCGCTTCATGAGCTTGCCACTGACGCCGGCAAATACGGCGCGCTTTCGACGCGTAAGGGTCGTGTCGATATCTGCTGGCGCGCAGACGGCCAGAGCCTCACGATGAGCTGGACTGAGTGCGATGGACCGCCTGTGTCTACGCCAAACCAACGCGGGTTCGGCACCACAGTTATCGAAACACTGGCGAGACGGTACGGTCGACCTCAATTATCCTTCTTCTGGCCTAACTTGGCGCCTGGGAACAGCGCGGCGTGAGCTATCGTTGATCCACTCCTGTGGCACATAATTCGATAGCGATCGGCAGACCGGCATGATGGCTGGCGATCGACAGCGTCACCGTCACCTGACTGGCCTGCTTGCCGAGTAGTCCGCATCGTGGTGATGCACCCCCCACCGGGGGCCGGCCCTTCTGGCAGATGATGTATCGTCGATGATCGAGGTTTCGATCGCGCCGCGGCGCATTATCAATGGCATCACCGGTTCACGCACTTTAGTAGCATCAGCTTGTCGGCCCACCTGGCATTAGCGACAAGGTGCAACAGAAGCTGCGCCGAAGCACGCGTCGGCGCCGTCACCGCCACCATCGGCGCAAACGCCGTGCCGGTCCTCCGACGCCAGTAGCCACAGCAATAATCCGGCAGCGTCCCTCGCGGGTCCGCAATCACCTTCATCAATTCGCCAACCTAAGTCGCAGAGCGAGCCGCGATAGCCCTTCCACGACCCGGGACCCATCCCAATCTCCCGCTGCAAGGAATCCGGCAACCATCTGATTCTAAATCAAGATCAAACGGGACCCAACCGGCAAACCCAACACTATTGCGGTTAGTAGCCCGCCGGCTCCGTGGCAAAAAAGCGGATTGCGCCTTCGGCTGACTGAGGCTTACGTGCGCGCGACGTGACGGAGGCGCAACGACCCGCAATGCGGTATCTGATCGCAAAGACGATTGCAGCGACGGCAATCGCCCTGATGCTGCTCGTTGGTGTATCCGCCGCGACGGTGCCGGCGGTGCGTCACATCGCGTCCGGCGTGTGGAACAACCCGGACCGGTTAACCGCGTCGCCAGAAAATCCACAGGTGCACTACGAGCGGGGCGGAGCCGAGTATGCGCACGCGGTCGCCGTCCTTCTGCCCGGCGCCATTGCACGGGTCGAGGCCGTGCATGGACGTCCGTTCGCACGCCCTGTCACCATCGGCGTGTACGTATCGCGGGAGGCCTTTGCGACCGGCAACGGACTGGGACACTCGCGTGCAGCCGGAGTGACATTCTTTGGTCACGTGACTCTCTCGCCGATCCTGTTCTCCGCACAGCGCCAGCGTCTCCCGGCCATCCTGACCCATGAAATGTCCCACGCCCACCTTCAAAGCTGGATATCGGCGCTGGCCTATATTCACCTGCCGAACTGGTTCAAAGAGGGACTGGCCGTCATGGTTTCCGGAGGCGGCGGCGCGGAATTCGTCAGCGAAATCGAGGCGCGCGACGCCATTCGGCGGGGTGACCGCATCGCCATTGACAGCGAGGGGTCCTGGCGGAATCTAACCGGCATCAAATTCGAACATCCGTCAGAAACACTGAACGGATCACGCATCATGATGGGCTATCGGCAGGCCGGACTGTTTGTGACTTTCCTCCATGACAGGGACGCTGCCGGCTTCACCCGCATGATGGCTGCCGTGCTCGATGGCTGCCCGTTTGGGGCAGCGGTCATGGCGGGTTACGGAAGGGACCTTTGGACGCTCTGGGCTGATTTCCTGCGGGCAAATGAAGACTGAGCTGAACGACATCGTACCGAGTGCAGACAGCGAGAAGCCGCAACTGGAGCATGGTGCCTCTCGACTCCGTTCGCGGTACTGTCGCGGCAGAGTTGAAACGACTCATAATGATGATTACTGGCGCGCAAATAAGAATGGCTCGCGGATATCTTCGCTGGTCTGCCAAAGAGTTGCGCCAAACTAACTTGGCTGAATTCGCCGTCAGGCGCAGGGCGCACAGGAGGGATTTCCGATCGCCCCCGCCGATAACATAGAGGCGGTCTACCGGAGGCTTCCTGGTTCCACAAAAATGGCGGCGGCGTTGACATTCCCGTTCGTGCAGGCCTCGCCAACCCCACCTCAGTGACCATCAGCAGACCAATCGTGCGAAACAAGGTCGCCACGAAGCCGCCACGCTCTGCATCGAGGGCCCAACGCGACCCCTTTGCGCTCCGCCGACTAGGCCTTGCCGGAGGCGTGGCGCGTTCCAGCTCGGCGTGGCGGCAACCAACCATGATCAGGAAAGGAACTCTGTGAAATGAAGCGCCCAACAGCAAAGAAGCTGCGCGCCTGGACCAGGGAAGACGTCCAGGCGTTGAAGACCATGGCGCGGGAGAAAACGAAGACAAGCGTTATCGCCCGCAAACTCAAGCGCACGTTGACCGCGACGCGGCAAAAAGCAACAGCACTCGGGGTGAAACTGGCAGGCTCTCAGAGGAGGAGAAACGTGCTCGGTAAATAGCCACGATTGACAAAGCGGTCAGGTTTCGGGTGTGCGTCGTGACAAGGCGGCGCTTTCCAGTGGGATGCAGGCCCCCACCCAGCGGACGCTCGCTCTAAGCCGGAGCAGCGATGGACGGGACGAAGGAGCTAAAGCCTTCGTAAAACCTGACACCAATTGGTGACAGAGCGAGGGTTCAGCCACGTAACGCGAGTGAGCGCCTCGAAAACGACGATGCGCAAGCCGACCTGACGACCCTTTTGGCGACAGGCTGCCGCGTCCGGGTTGGCGAGTGAAACCGCCCAGGCGCTGCGCCGGGTGGTGGCGACAGCATGTACACAAGGAAAGCGTACGCGACACGGGAGTCAGACCAAGTTTCTTAAGCCCACGAAGGACAGGCGTTTTGGGGAGGC
>JASHYD010001097.1 GCA_030043175.1 Xanthobacteraceae bacterium
CGCGCTTGCCGTTGGCGCAGGCGGTCGAATAGACATATTCCGCGATGGTGGACGAGCCCACGAAGCCGACGGCCATCACGCGCGGGTCGGTGAGCAGCGTGTCGACCGCTTCCTTGTCGCCATTGATCACGTTGAGAATGCCGGGCGGTAGCCCCGCTTCGGTCATCAGGGCTGCAAGCCGCATCGGCACCGATGGGTCGCGCTCCGAGGGCTTGAGCACAAAGGCGTTGCCGCAGGCAATCGCCGGCGCGAATTTCCACATCGGGATCATGGCGGGAAAATTAAACGGCGTGATGCCGGCCACCACCCCGAGCGGCTGGCGCAGCGAATAGAGGTCGATTCCAGGCCCCGCGCCGGACGTGTACTCGCCCTTCATCAAGTGGGGGATGCCGCAAGCAAACTCGACCACTTCGAGACCGCGCTGGATGTCGCCGCGGGAGTCCGCGATGGTCTTGCCATGTTCTGACGACAGCAGCACTGCAAGGGCCTCATAATCCCGGTTTACGAGCTCGAGAAATCGGAACATGATGCGAGAACGCCGCTGCGGATTCGTCGCCGCCCAGGCCGGCTGGGCTGCCGCCGCCACCACGATCGCGTGCTCAACCTCGGCGTGCCTTGCAAGCGCCACCTTGGCCTGAACTTCGCCGGTATTGGGATCAAAAATGTCACCAAAGCGGTCGGAACATCCCCGGACCTCCTCGCCGCCAACAAAATGACCGATTTCTCGCATTGGTAGTCTCCCCTGAGAAGTTCTGTCGACAATGCCGGCCTGAAGCCAGCGCTCTGGCGTTGCATATAATGGGAGGTATAAGCGTAAAAATGCTGATTTTTAAGTCGGATTAACGTGAGAAATTTGCGCAGCATCGCGCCTTTGCGCGTACTGCGCTTTGCTTTTATTTGCTAGCCGACGTCCGTACGCTCGCCGACTTCCGTCCGCTGCCGGACTTTGCGTTCCAAACCGATGTCCCGCTTGAGTGAATTGGGTGTCGCGTGATGCTAGGCCTACCGGAATCCGGCGAAGCACAACTAGCGCCAAATGCGCTGACCGCGGGGGATGCCAAGCCGCCTTTCCCGCGTGTGACCATCAATGCGCGCTTGATCGCCATCGTGCTGACGATTGCGGTGCCGCTCAACCTGGTCATTGCCGCGGTCATCTGGAGATTGGCCAGTGCTGCCAACGAAACGCAGCGTGCCGCCCTGCTTTATTCCGCCCGTTCGGTAGCAGCCGCGGTCGATGCCGAGCTTGGCAAATACATTGCACTCGCTCAAGTGTTGTCGCGCTCGCCCGCCTTGCTGGAAGACAGTATCGACGCCTTTGAGAGCGAGCTGCGCCGGAGCCTTTCGTCCGATCCGAACCTCTGGGCTATCGTCGCCGACGTTAAGGGCCAGCAGCTTGTAAACACCGCGCGGTTGCAAGGTCAGCCACTTTTGTCGCTGATCAGGGCCGACGAGGGAATTGCTGCGCAGAAGGAGGCGTTTGAGACCCGTTCGATTGTCGTCTCCGACGTTTTTATGGGACCCGACCACAGATGGGCAGCGACAACCAATGTTCCCGTCTTCAAGAACGGTGAGCCGTTCCGCGTCCTTGGCCTCACCATGCACACGCGTCGCTTCCTCGACCTGGTCGCCTTCCAGGAGACGCCGAAAAATTGGATCGTCGGGATACGCGATACTCAGGGTCGACTGGTCGTCCGCCTGCCCGATCATGAAAGCCGGGTCGGTCAACTCGCCTCGGAGCAAGTCCGCCAGGTCATGAAGCAAGACGGCGTGTTTGAAATCATGACGACTGAAGGCGATCGCGTTATTTTGGCCAATGCCCGCTCAAATGTCAGCAGCTGGACCACGGGAATCGGGGCAAAAACCGCAGAGCTGCGGGCGGCCGTCCTCAGCACCGTCGGCTGGGCAATAGCGCTCGGGGGAATCATTTCCCTGTTATCGCTCGTGTTTGCGCTGTGGATAGCAAGACGCATTACCTCTCCCATTGCCGAATTGCGCGAGAAGGCGGCTGTGCTCATGAAGGACCCTCAGGTGCCGTTTGAATCGGGCGTCCCGGAACTCTGCGAGTTGTGGGCGACGCTCAAGCGGGCCTCCGCCAGCCGGTTCCGCAGCGATGCGATGCTGCGAACGAGCGAGAAGCGTCTCAGCCAGATTATCAACACCTATAACGGGTATGTTGGCTTGCTCGACAAAGGCGGCCGCATCACCGAAGCCAACGTTCAGATGCTGGAGGCGATCGGCGCTCCACGCGAGGCCGTGATCGGCCAGCCGTTCACCATTGCGCCTTGTTGGGCCAATTCGCCGATGCCGGAGTTGATCGAAAGGTGCCTTGCGGGTGAGACGGTACGGCGGGATTTGCAATACGTCGCTCGCGGTGGAGAGATTCGCTGGATCGACTTTCAGGCGACGCCGCTACGTACGGCCGACGGCAGAGTCGACGGCGTCGTCCCTTCGGGCTCCGATATAACCGATCGCAAGCGGGCCGAGGATGCTCTGCGCCGGAGCGAAGCGCGATTTCGCAATCTCTACGAACATGCCTTTGCCGGCATTACCTTGTCGGATCTGGACGGGCGGCTCCAGCAATGCAACCCCTCGTTCTGCGCTCTCATTGGCTATTCCGAACATGAGCTGCGCGGCCGGCACTTCGGTTCCCTCATTCATCCCGATGATCGCGAGGACAATATCGGCAGAGCTCGGAGCTTGCTCGAAGGCGGAGTGAACGCCATCGAGATTGAGAGCCGGTACCTCCACAAGAACGGCAAGACCTTGTGGGTCCGCAAAACCATGTCAACCTTGCCCGACGAAACCGGCAAGCCCTCGGGGTTTATCGCGCTGGCAATGGATATCGGCGAGCGCAAAAAGCAGGAGGAATTGTTGCACCGGAGCGAGACGCGATTTCGCGGTCTCTACGAGCATGCCTTGGCCGGCATTACGTTGGCGGATTGGGACGGGCGGCTTGAGCAGTGCAACCCTGCTTTCTGCGCCCTCGTCGGCTATTCCGAAAGCGAGCTGCGCGGCAAGCATCTCGGCGTGCTGCTTCACCCCGACGATCGCGATGACAATATCGACAAGGTTCGCCGCCTCCGCCGAGGCGAACTGGCCGCCGTCGAGCTTGAGAATCGATTCGTTCACAAGAACGGGCAGCCGGTCTGGGTCCGCAAGATCGTATCAACGTTACCCGACGAGACTGGCAAGCCCTCGCAGCTTTTCGCGCTTGCCATCGATATCAGCGAGCGCAAACGGCAAGAGGAATTGCTGCGGGAAAGTGAGGCGCGGCTTCAATTGGCGCTCGACGCCGGGGGCGCCGGCATGTGGGAGAGCTTACTCGAGAGCGGGGAAATTGTCGCCACGGACCGGGCCTTGACTATGCATGGGCTGCCGTCCGGCAGCCCAATAGCGCAAGACCAGGCGCTGGCAACCCTCCATCCAGGGGACCGACCGAAAGTCGAACAGGCGGTGCGCGAGACACTCGACAACGGCGCGCCCTTTCACGTCGAGTATCGCTCCCAGCAACCGGATGGTTCGATGCGATGGCTGGATTTGCAAGGCAAAGTTCGTGAAACGGCAGGGCAGCGCCGGCTCATCGGTCTGGTCCGGGACATTTCCGGGCGCAAGGCCTCGGAAGCGGCGGTGCAAACGAGCCAAATGCGCCTGCAGTTGGCCCTCGACGCCGCTCGGCTCGGCTGGTGGGTCTACGACGCGGTCCAGGGCCGGGCGTCATGGGACGAGCGCTTTAAGGCGATCTTCGAGATCGTCGATCCTCACACCGAGGTCGCCGGCATCATGGCACGGGTACCGCCTGAGGACGCCATCAGGGTCTGCGCCGCCGCTGCCGCAGCACTCAATCCGCGCGATCCGAAGCCTTTTGTCGGCGAATACCGCATCCGTCAAGCTGATGGCGAAATCCGCTGGATAGAGGTCTACGGCATGGCCACGTTCGAAGGGGGCGGAGAAGGCCGCCGCGCCGTCGTCATGGCCGGAACCGCCGCCGATATCACCGAGCGCAAGCGCGCCGAAGAACGCCAGCTCCTGCTCGTACGCGAACTCAATCATCGCACCAAGAATTTGCTCAGTGTGGTGCAATCGATCGCAAACCAAACGACCGCATCGAGCCCCACTGATTTTGCGGAACGCTTCTCCCAGCGGATTCAGGCGTTGTCCGCTAACCAGGACCTGTTGGTCCGGAGCGAATGGCAGGGCGTCGATATCGAGGACCTTGTCCGCGCCCAACTCGCCCACTTTGCCGACCTGATCGGCGAGCGCATCATGATCGAAGGCCCGCATCTGAGCGTCACTCCCGTGGCGGCACAGAGCATCGGCATGGCGCTGCACGAGCTTGCGACCAATGCCGGCAAATACGGCTCGTTATCGGATGACCATGGCAGCGTCACAATCGATTGGCGGCTGGAGGATGGCCAATTCAGTATCGGCTGGATCGAGCACGATGGACCACGGGTGCGCCCGCCAGAGCGACGCGGTTTCGGCAGTACGATAATCTCGGCCGTCGCCGAGGCCAGTGTCGGCGGCGAGGTTGAGCTTGATTATGCGTCCACCGGCATCGTCTGGCGGTTAAAATGCGCCGCAGGCAAGGCCTTGAGTGCAGGGGTATGAGTGCAGGGGCATGAGTGCAGGGGCATGAGTGCAGGGGCATGAGGCCGGGAGACGGCGGTCAATCGCGAGTGCCGCCCGGATTGAGCAGCCAAATCCGGGAACGCTCTCTTCGCGCGGCAAGGCCGGCCGGGTTCGCTCGCGCTCAACTGGCTAATGCCCATCGCTTTACGTCGGCTCGTCATGTATTGCGAGCGGGCCTCACGGTGAGGCATGATTTGGGCGCTGCGCGCAGCCGGCCAAAATGAAACTTGTTGGCGATCGGAGGAGGCGTGGTCATGAAAACAA
>JASHYD010001098.1 GCA_030043175.1 Xanthobacteraceae bacterium
CGATCTCTGGCGTGTCATGGATGCGGCATTCGATGCCGAACTGGCCGAAGCCAAGAGCTCCGTTCAGGGGTTTCTCAAGTCCCGTCACCCCGCCTGGAATCTGGTTGGGCGCGTACATTTCAACCTCGCGGAAAACCGGAAGGACGAAGAAGCGCCATTCGCCTTCCTCGCCACCTACACGACCCGGTTGTCGGCGCAGGCCAAGGCGCAGCACATGCCACTCGGCACGGCCTTGCAGGAATATGCCGGGGCCAAGAACCGCGAGCGTCTGCTGTCACTGCTTATGCCGGTTCAGCGCGCTGCCCAGCAATGCAGCTGGTTGAAGGCGATGATCGACGGCGGCGAAATCTATCATCCACTGCGTTGGCGCTCGCAACAGGCACTGCAATTTCTGAGGGATGCGCCGGCACTGGAACGCGCCGGTGTCGTCGTGCGAATGCCCGCGAACTGGCGCATGAACCGACCCGCGCGCCCCCAGGTGAAGGCCGCTGTCGGCGGTAGCGCGCCCGCCCAGCTTGGGCTGGAAGCGCTGCTTGATTTTCGCATGGAGGTAACGCTCGACGGCGAAACGCTAACCAGGGCCGAGATCAAGTGTCTGCTGGCGCAGTCTGATGGGCTCGTCTTCCTGCGCGGCAAGTGGGTCGAAATCGATCATGAACGATTGAAGAGGACCCTTGATAAATTCCATGCGATCGAGCGCCGCGCCGCCGCCGAGGGACTGTCGTTCGGCGAGGCCGTGCGACTGCTGGCGCGGGCCGGGATCTCTGGTGATACCGCTGATGTCCACCACGATATCGAGTGGAGCCAGACGGTGGCAGGTCCGTGGCTAGCGCAGACGCTAGCCGAGCTGCGTCGGCCGGACGGTTCTGTCCGCGTCGACCCCGGTCAATCCCTCAAGGGCACGCTGCGGCCTTATCAGCAGACCGGCGTACAATGGCTGCATCTGCTCGCGAGGCTCAGCCTCGGCGCCTGCCTCGCCGACGACATGGGCCTCGGCAAGACCATTCAGGTACTGTCACTGCTGCTGGTGCTGAAGGGGCAGGCTGGTGGCAAGAGCAAGCCGTCGTTGCTGGTGGCGCCGGCCTCGCTGCTCGCCAACTGGGCGGCGGAGATCGCCCGTTTCGCACCGGGCCTCACGGCGAAGGTGGTTCATCCATCGATGATGCCGGCGGGCGAACTTAAGTCGGGTAGCACCGGTGACCTGGCCAATATCGATCTCGCCATCACCAGCTATGGCTTTCTCGCGCGGGTGCCGTGGCTGGGCGCGACCTCGTGGCGGCTCGCGATTGTCGACGAGGCACAGGCCATCAAAAATCCCCTCGCCAAGCAGACGAAGACCGTCAAGCAACTTAAAGCCGATGCGCGCATCGCATTGACCGGGACCCCAATCGAAAATCGGCTCGGCGACCTTTGGTCGATCTTTGACTTCATCAATCCGGGGCTGCTCGGATCGTCCAAGCAGTTCTCGGCCTATGTCAGGCGACTGGAGGAGAGTGGGGTGTCCAACCCCTATGGCCCGCTACGTGAACTGGTACGGCCCTATGTCCTGCGACGAATGAAGACCGATAAGAGCATCATCGCCGACTTGCCGGATAAGACCGAGGTGAAGGCCTTCTGTCCGTTGAGCCCTAGGCAAGCGGCACTCTACCAGCAGGCGGTCGACGATTTTGCGGGGCAGCTCGACGGCTCCGAGAGTATCGAACGCAAAGGCATGGTCCTGGCCCTGCTGACGCGGCTAAAGCAGATCTGCAACCATCCCTCGCAATGGCTCGGCGACGACTCCTGGGCGGAGCAGGACAGCGGCAAGTTCAGCCGCCTGCGTGACATCACCGAGGAGATCGCCTCCAGGCAGGAGAAGGCGCTGATCTTCACGCAGTTCAAGGAGGCGACTGCGCCGTTGGCGGGATTTCTGCGCTCCGTATTCGACCGCGATGGTCTCGTTCTCCATGGAGAGACGGCGGTCGCAAAACGTAAGGAGCTGGTCCGTCGGTTTCAGGAGGACGACGACATCCCGTTCTTCGTGCTGTCGGTCAAGGCCGGCGGCGCGGGGCTCAATCTGACCGCGGCGTCGCATGTGATCCACTTCGACCGATGGTGGAATCCAGCTGTTGAAAACCAAGCGACCGACCGTGCATTCCGGATCGGTCAGACCAAGAATGTTCTCGTGCACAAATTCGTCTGCCGCGGCACCGTCGAAGAGAAGATCGACAAGATGATCGAGGCGAAGCAGCAAATCACCGGGGATTTCCTTGGTGCTGGCGCGCAGGCTGTGCTGACCGAAATGCAAGACGATGAGCTGCTCAGGTTCGTCACATTGGATTTGGCTGCGGCTATGAAGGAGAGCTAGCGATGCGCGATTTCGGCTTCGGGTTGCGGAACTACGTCTCAGTGGCCGACCGGCGCCTGAAGGCCCAAAAGGCACTGGCCAAACTCGGGAAGCAGGGACACGCAATTGCGCCGGTCACGATCGAGGGGCGCAAGATCGCGAAGAATTTTTGGGGCAAATCATGGTGCAGCAATCTCGAGCGATACAGCGACTTCGCCAGTCGCCTGCCGCGCGGCCGAAGCTACGTCTGTAACGGATTAGTCGTCGACCTTCAGATCACCAGGGGCAGGATCGCCGCAAAGGTCAGCGGCTCCAAACTCTACGATGTTGCGATCACAATTGCCCCCGTCGCCGCAAAACGGTGGCGATCCATTTGTTGCGATTGTGCTGGCTCGATCGATTCCCTGGTGGAACTCCTGCAGGGTCGCCTCGCTAAAGCAATAATGGACCGGGTCTGTCGCGATGGCGACGGTCTGTTTCCCGCGCCCGACGAAATCAAGTTCTCGTGCACGTGCCCGGATTGGGCGAATATGTGCAAACACGTCGCGGCGACGCTTTATGGCGTCGGCGCCCGGCTCGACGAACGGCCCCAACTGGTGTTCGTGCTGCGCGGCGTCGACGAAGGAGAATTGCTTGCCGGCGCGGGTCGGGACTTGGCGCGCACGAGTTCGCCAGCCGATTCGCGTGCGGTGCTGGATACCGGTGACATGGCCGCTCTCTTTGAACTTGATTTGGTCGAAGCCGACTCTGTGGAATCTCTCGTTTCCGCCGTCGCAGAAGCTCCTGGGCAGACCAAGGCCGCAAAGAAGGGCAAGTCTCCAGCGGCGACGCAAACGGCCAACACACAGAACCAGGCTTCGCCGCTGCGCATGAGATCAGCGCGAGCTGCAAAGAGCCCGATCAGAAAAAAGCATGGACATCCTCGAGCGAAGCGCGACGCTCGGCAATCGCCTGGATTAGAATAGTGCTCGTCGATGTGGGTATCTTAGCGCTTATGCGAGTGGACCCAATCTGCATTTCCAGTGGCGGTTGTGCCGTTCGGCAAATGCGGCGATGTGGCCGCTGGCCAAATCCGGAGGACATTTTCGCACGCTCGCAAACGATCAGCGCCAAGATCCGAACACGTTGGATGAAACGGAATTGTGTCCAGACCCAAAGATCTGCGCGATCGTCTCTTCAAGCTGGCTGAAACAGACAAATGCGCAGGGGTTCGGGTGCGAGCGTGACCTTGTCGAGCGACCTGACTTGAAACACGGAGCCTCGCCTCCTTTGGTCATGGTTCCCAGCCAGCAATTTCATTGACACGTCATTGATACCCAGTCCGCGCTAAAGTATTGATGACCTCTCTTGCGGACCGCATGGTTTGGTCCGATCCGCGCAAAACTCCGGGACAGGAAATAATAGTCGTAATTCCGTTCTGATTGATGTCCTGATAGGAGAAGCCATTTTTATCGCCTGGCGAGCCAAACGAGGCATCTCTCGGGTCCCGCGACTTCAGCGCACTTTGGAATTGAGAAGTGCGGCGGACGGCGGGGGCCTGATGCTGGCCGGCGACGCCACATTGTGACGGTCGCGACTGACCGGGGCGATCGCCATGTGTGTCTCGTTTTTTCATCATCAATGTCATATTTATTAGCTTGAATTTGTTAGCACTGAAGTCATTGATACTTCATCGGAAGATTTGATCGTGCTTGAGATCGTTCGCTAACCGCCTGAATATTGAATTCTTCATACGATTAGGTATACAACCCGCTGCTGGGCGCCGCGGATATGCTATAGTCGGCTGCCTCAGGCTTAACGAGTACAATCGTTTTCTATGCGCGCGGTCTGACGGCGGTTGATGCTGTGTCTGAAAAGGGTTTTAACGATTTGATCGAGGACCATATTCCGCCGCAGCACCTCATGCCGGCGGGAGTTTCCAGGTTCGTTGGTTCGCGCCTGACTTTTCTGCCCGAAAGCACCGGCGGTTGACACTAGGGTTGGTATCCAGGACGCATTCTCGAGTGAGCGCGCATGCGTCCGAGCGAGTACGACTGCGCGATTGGTTTCGGCGCGCGAGAGCATGAGGCAGCGGGCTCTGCTCGCACTTTTGAAGGTTGTTGCCGCAGTCCAGGTGGGGCAGTTGGGTCAAGAAAGACCCACTTCAGCACAGAACCGGGGGTGCCGCTCTCCATCGGCTGTGGATATTTCACCGATGACAAGCGCGCCAGACAGGCGGCTGGTGTACTACCGTTGGCGGCTGCTACATCCTTCCCGACCGTCGGCGGACGTTGCCGAGCGTCGGTCGGCAAACGACCGGAATGGTGGAATGCGCGCGGCGCGAAGATTTTCCCGGACCACCCACTCGGTTCACCCCACCCAGGGAAAATCAGTGCGACGGTGTTCGGGTGTGCGCACCAAACTCACTCGGCGTGGTGAAGTGGACGGCACAGTGGGGGCAACACAGCCCCAGGAAGGAACATCCATGTACGACGACAGCGCGGTGTCACGCCGGCTGCGGCTGGCGAGCTGGCCGGTCGCCGCCATGACGCCGGCAGCCACCGAGGATCCGGTGTTCGCCGCCATCACGCGGCACCGCGAGGCCGAGCGCGCATTCTCAGCTGCGTTGCGCGATGATGCATACGGCGCGGCGGCAGTTGCCGCGCTCGACCGCGCACACCACGCGCTCGTCGATTGGCTGACGACATCGCCAACCACGATGGCCGGCGTGCTGGCGACGCTGGATTACGCCGCATCTCCGCTCGGTGGTGAGCCCGGCGATCGCACCGTTCTCTCCGATGTGTGGGACTCGGTCGAGCGGCTCGAGCGGCCGGCACGGGAGTTCCCCGCGTTGGTCGCCGCGGCGCTGCGCAAGCTGGTCACGCACCGGTTTCACTCGACCGGAGACACCTCATCGGTGTGACAGTCCGGGCGCTCGCGGATGCGGCTCACGAACAGACACGCATAGCGCGGCGCCGGACAGAGCCATTCTACGGACTCGAAGACCGCATTGGGCTTTTTGGAATAGGCTTGTACCGAAGCCGAGAGAACCGTTGTCGGGTAGTGAGGTGAACGACCGTCCTGCCGCGGACGCTCATCAGGCCGTGTTCGCAACACATCGTTGCTTTCTGACCGGATCACACAATGCCCGAAAAGATAACCGCAGCGCGACCGATGTGCCGGCGCGAATCGCGCTGCCTTTGCGACTCAATACACCTCGGGTCACTGATTTGGCATCAAGCCGATCCCTTCCCGACGGCTCGCACGCACTGTAGCGCCTATCCTGGCGCCCTTCCATAGTGCGCGAACTCGCGAACCGCATTGCTCGGCTTCGGATTCACCCCCTACGATGGCGTTGCGACCGTAGTCCAGCTAAAGGTCGGGTCATCTCGCGTCGCGTCGCCGGTGGGTTCGCAATACCGCAAGCGCGGCAGCAAGGTACCGGTGATGCCGGCGACGGCTCAAACCCGTCCGCGCGGAAATCGACTATTCTGGCGCACCGTCGCCTGCTGAGAAATACGACAGCGCGAAGAGGGTGTGATCGAGCGGCGGGCCCGCGGCAACTGAGACCGGGTTTATGTATACGCAGCCACTTGCTGCGTATACAATATCATGAATACAATCTGATTGTTATCGAAATGTATTGCTGATGCCATTAAACGCACCATAATATCGGTGACATTTGAATGAGCCCCCATCGTAGAGCATTGGCTCAATCTCGAAGAGCTTCACGCACAGCCGCCTGCAGGAGGCATCAGTGATGGCCGTCGCTTCGACAAGCTATCCCTCGTCGAGCAGCAATATGCCCCTTTACGCCGGACCTCCGTCCAACATGACGAACGATCAATTGCAGGCCACATGGCAGGCGGTACAGCAGCAGGCGCGCGCCTTGCCGAGTGACCAAAGGGAGCATTCGGAGGATGCCGCGTTGATACAGCTCTACCGGAGCGGGCGGATCAGCGCGCAGGACCTGGATTCGTTGTTGACCAAGGCCGCTGACCAGAACCCGCAAGTGGATCCGGGAAAAGAGGCTGTGGCGAGATTGCAAGCCGAAGGTCTGAAGCTGACCGGACAGCAAAAGGACGCGATCGAGAAATCAGCACGCAATCAGGCCGCGCAAGCGAAGGTCGCGGATGCCGAAAGACTTCTCAACTTAGAGCGATCGGCGCCGGGCCAAGATTCGAGCCAAGTGCTGTCAATTGGAATAACGATCTTTGATGCCAACGGTAATCAGCAACACTTGCTGGTGCGCAACACCGGGCCGGGCGCGAATTCCATCCAACAGATCCATGACCTTGGGGACGGTTACCGTGACCAGGTGTTGATCGACGCCGCCGAGGACCAGCTTGAGGCCGAGATGGCAGCGACGCCTTCGGACCAACGCAAAAAGCTGTCAGAGAAGGTGCACGCGCCGGGCGGCACCTACGATGTGACGCTCGATACGAATGGGAAGCTGAGTGTCACCAAGGAAACAGGATTTTGGGGCAGCATCCTGCATGGCTTGGAAGCGATCGCTCCCATTGCGTTGGCGGCCATCCCCGGGGTCGGGCCGATCGCCGCCGCCGCCTATCTAGGCGCTACAGGCGGGTATGATATTGCCAACGGAAATATTGCCGGTGGGCTCGCCGACATCGCCGGCGGCATGGCCGGCGTCGGCGGGTTCGTCGGCGGCGCGATCGGGTCCGCCATCCAGGATGCCGCCACGGTCACCCAATACGGCGACCAAGCCTACAGTGCGGTGAGCAGCGGCAATCTCAGGGGCTTGATCAATGCAGGACTCGGGGCGGCGCCCGGCATTACCAATCTGGCGAACGACCTCGGCGCGTCCGGCGATTTCGTCGACACCGAGGAAGCCGTTGCAGGCGAGATTGGGACATGGGCCAGTGTCAGCCGAGCCGGACAGGCTGCACTGAATACCATCGATACCGGAAACATTTTCGGCGGTGTCTCAAGCTTCGCCGCGTTAGCGCCCACAATGCTAGGATTGTTTGGCGACGAGGGCAACAGCTTGGCATCGTCGGTTCAACCAGCGCTGAGCGAAATCGCGTCAGCCGCAAAGCTTGGCCAGGCCCTCCAATCCACGGTGACGACCGCCCAACGGGGGAACGTGCTCGCGGCGATCTCAGGCATTACCAATCTGGCGAGCGACTTCGGCGTGTCCAGCGATTTCGTCGGCACCGCGTTCAACCAGCGCTGACCGAGGTCGCGTCAACCGCGCAGCTTGGCCAGGCTCTCCCCGGGAATTTTTCCTCGCGCTGATGCAATCCGCTGATGCCCGCAGGAGCCAGGAGCCGGTGTGCGCTTGAGGCAAGTACGATCCGATGATCTCGCCGCGCCTTGCCGAACTCCACGCTACCACACCGGCAACAATGCGCGGCTCAGCCGCGCCGACGGTCCGGAGGACGACGGGGTTGCAGGACCGCTGCCTGCGCAGCGGGCTGCCTGAGTTCGGCAGCCTGGTCGGTGGCAGCTTGGCCGTGTGCAGGCGCCGGGTGGCCTTTCATTCTTCTATGATGTGAACCACGGCGAGGGCTGGCAGCGCAACGGCGTGATGAAGGGAATTCCTTCACCTACGAGGCACCCGTAGTCGACATGACCAATTTCAGTCCCAAGATCGACGTGTTCGGATCGCGCCAGACCCAGCACCTGGTCGAAGATCAGACCGCATGGACGAGGCCAAGGACCATCAAGCAGAAGTTCGCTCAACAGAGCGCCGAAGAAAACAGGATTTA
>JASHYD010001099.1 GCA_030043175.1 Xanthobacteraceae bacterium
GCAATCGGCCAACGTTCGCAGCGTACGCGAAGCACGACGGACATGTGTAAGTTTCCGGACCACGGCCAGCGCCGTGTCCTCGACAGTTGACGTGTTCCCCGCCTTGAAGGGCGGGGATTCCCACTACCGGGGGCGACGTTTCACCCCAGCAATTTCAATATTCCGAGCATAGTTGATGTCGCGATCATGCAACGTCCCGCACTCGTCGCACGCGTTCTTTCGATCGCGCAAGGATTATCGATCCCAGCCTTCGCCGCAGCCACCGCAGTGCCGTGCCGCCACAAACCGCGAACCGGCCGCGGCGTTGGCCTATTCAAACCGGCCGGCCGCATGCGCCAATATGGTGTAGAGCTTTCCGGTGTCCGACGTGAGATAGGTCCGGGTCATCACTTGGCCGCGGTCGTTGCGCCCCACTTCGCTCAGAAGTTGCTCGAAGTGGCCGATATACCGATCGACCGCCTGACGGAACTCGTGGTCGGATCGACAGCGCTTGCGCAATTCATCGAATGCCTTTCGGCCCTGCACGGTATAGAGCCGCCGCGTAAACACGTTGCGCTCGCCTCGATTGTAGCGCTCCCAGAGGTCCGCCGCGGCTTCATGATCGATCATGCGGGCGATATCGACCGACAAAGAGTCGATGGATTCGATCGTATGGTGGATGTCGCGATCGTCAGGGCGCGACATCCGTTGTTCCGGCGCCACGGCCGGACGGGACGGCTTTAAGGCGCCGCGACCGTCTTTGTCGGAAGAGTCGCTGCCGTCATCGCGTGAAGCGCGCGTCAGCAGTTCTGACAGCCAGCGGCCGGCCTCGTCGCCGGCACCGGTTTGGCCAGCGGGCACGACAGGTGGCGCTTCGACCCGGGCCCCACGTTGCGGCGCGCTCTGGTCGGCGCCCGCGGTGCTCGGTCGAGAGGCCGCGTCCGGCGGCGCGTCGAGGCGGCCCCGCTGCGCGGTATTCCTGTCGCCTGCCGCCGTATTCCTGTCGCTTCCCGAGGTGTTCCTGTCACCTCCCGAGGTGTTCCTGTCGGCTCCCGCTATATTCCTGTCACCCCCCGCCGTAGCCGGTCGAGAGGCGGCCTGCAGCGCCGCGACAGCGCTCGCCATGACGGGTTCTTCGTCACCGAAACTGCGCTTGGGGGCGGCCTGCTCAGTAGGCGTCCCTACGGTATCCATGGCACGTCCGTGGCGAGCCACGATGCGGTTAAGCTCCGCCAAAGCTTCCATCTGGTCGACGATGACGCGGCGCATCTGTGCCATGCCTTCGGCAGTCTCTTGGGGCAGTTCGAGCACGCCGCGGCGCAGTTGGTTGCGCGTCGCCTCGAGTTCACGCTGCATCTCGAGCGACATCTGCTTCATGTTGTGCATGATTTCAGCGAAGCGGTCGGTTGCATGCTGGAGCAAGTGTTGAGCCTCGCCGGCGTTCTGCTGGAACAGGTCTTTGGTCTGTGACGACACCTGCTCGTACATCTGGTGCAGCGACGCAAGCGTTTGCTTGCTCTGCTGCTCGGTGGTCGAGCGAATTGCCGCGTGCCCCTCGGCGAAGGCACGGGAACCTTCGGAGGTTGCTTCCACGACCAGTCGCGCGGCATCGCGGGCGCGCTCTTCCGCGGAGCGCAACGAAACATCGATGACATTTGAGAACCGCTTGAGCTGTTGGTCGAGCTCTCCGGTGCGGCTGTCTACTGTTTTTGCCAGCTCCTCAACGACATCTTTGCGTTCGGTGACCGATGCCAGAGTGTCATCACTGGCTTTCTCGAGCAGAGCGACCGCGTCGGCAAGCGCCTTGCCGTGACCGTCGAACTGCACGGCAAGTTCCCCGAGATCGCCCAGCACCCGCGTGGTGAGTCCGTAAAACGAGCTGACTTGCCGGTCGAGCTTGCCCGTAGTGGCTCCGGCGGCGTCGAGCAGCTGTTCGACGGTGGACACGAATTCGCCAACGCGCGTCGAGAGAACCTGCTCGATTGCGTTGAGGTTGGTCTGGGCACCGCCCAGCACCTGCTGCAGCAGGCCGTTGGCGTCGCGCAGACGCTCGAACAGGGCCATGGTGTCGGAGCGCAGCATGCCATGGGTTTCATGAATTTCCGAAACCGCCAACCTCGCGACCTGCTTGGATTGCTCTATCGCGCCCCTCGCTGACTGCTGGAGATCGTTCAAGGCCTGCGCGACCATGACGGTCGCCTGGGAAACGGAGTTCCCCGCCGAGTCCTGGAGCTCCTTGAGCGTCCGGCTCACCATCGCGGTTGCGCTGGTGCTGGCGTCGGTAATGACACGGGCGAGCTCGTTCGAGTTGTTCATAATCGATCGAGTAAAGGCGAACGCCTTTGCATCGACGACTTTGGCGGCGCTTTCGGCCGCCTGCTCGATCTCGGCGGCGAATTGCCCGCCCTTGGAAGAGATGGCCGCGATGAGGCCGCTGCTCGCTTCGTCCAACCGCCGTGACAGGTCGGCGGCGCGCGTTTCCATGAGGTCGGCGGCGGCGCGGGTGCGCGTCTCGATGTCCTCGGACACGTTGGAGCTGCGTTCCAGCAAATGCCGGAAGGCCTCGGCGGTATGCTCGCCCATCTCTGAGGTGACGTCATGGACCTTGAGCGTGATTTCCTCGGCAGCCGAGGCCGTTCGCGTCTCCATGTCATCGGTGGCGCCCGCGAGCTGCGCGGCGGCAAACTCGGCCGCGGCATGGGTGCGCGATTCAATCGCCTCGGTCGCCTTGCCGACCAACATGGCGGCTCGTTCGACCGCCGAACCGGTGCGCGACCCCATCTCATGAGTGGCGCGCTCGATCGTGGACGCCGCGTACTCCGCCGCAGACTGGGCCCGCGCTTCGATACCGCGGGCTGCTGTCTCGGTGCGGCCGATCAGCAGTTCCTCGAACCGCCTGATCTGATTCTCAAGGTTTTCAGCAACCTCTGCGGCGCGCGTCGCCACCGCCATATTGGCCTCGTCAATCTTGCTGCACAGCGCGGCAATCACCGCGTCGTCACGCGTGATCACGGCGGTCGCAACCACTTGTTGAATGTCGATCGTGCGCTGGTGCAGATTTTCCACGAGCTCGCCGCCGTGGGTTCTCACGGTGCGATCAAATTCGGCGAGATGGCTGGTGATGAGGCCGCCGAGCTCTGCCGAATCGTGCGCAACGCGCTCGCCAAGCTCGGCGCCGTGGCGAGAGAATATTTCCTCGAAGGACTTCAGCCTCTGGGCCAGCATGTCGCGCATCGTGTCGCCGCGCGACGCGATCGAGGCCGCAAGCGTTTCGGCGCCGCTTCCAAAGCGCTCGCTGATCTGGTCGCTGCGCGAACCAATCATTTCGGTGAGCTTGTGACCGACCTCTTCGAGCTTCGATACCATATCGCCGCCGCGCAAACTGAGGTCGAGAACGATCGAGTCTCCCGTGGTCTTGAGAGAGTTGGTCACCTCGTCGGCGCGCATGGCGATCGTCTCAGCGATCCGGCCGGTGGTGTCGATGAGCGCCCGCGACGCCGTCTCGGAGCCTGCCGACATCGTCGTGGCGAGCTCGCGCGCGCGGCTTTCAACCGCTTCGAGCACCGCGGAGCTCTTTTGTGAAAAGCCATGGGCGACATCGTCGAGCCTTGAGACCAGCGACTGCTGCAGGTTGGCGGCGGCGGCAACGAACTGCTCGTTGAGACGGTCCGACTTCAGATTGAGTCCCGATGTCAGCCGATCGCCGGCGGCATCGATTGCACGCGTCGTGTCTTCGCCGGCGCGCTCGATGCGCTTGAGGAGGTCGAAGCCGCGCTCGCCGAGCTGTTCGATCATG
>JASHYD010001100.1 GCA_030043175.1 Xanthobacteraceae bacterium
GCCGCCCGCGCACTGGCGTGAGGCGTGGCCCCGTAAAGTATAGCGGGCATTGCGACCTGTCTCGACATCGCCGGCCAGATGACCCTGCTGGCGACCTTAGCAAGGTAAGTGCGCTTTCAGTGAACGCGATGCGCGCTCGCTGTTGCTGTGCCATCAGACCGCATGGAGAGCGCAGCCCCACGCCGGAATTCACACCGGCTGCGGCCGTGTCGTTCCATGGACAGCACGCCCGGGCCACAGTCGAGCTTGGCACAGAAGTTGCTTGTGCCATAACGCCCATCTCCTTGGGCATTATCCTCCAAACGCCCTCCCCCGGGGCGTTTTTACCTAGACTTGAGGCCGCCGTAATCAGGCGGCCTCCTTCCGCTTAGTTGGGCAACAAATGGCGATAGCCCGGCGGCCTGATGCCGCCACCGGGCCGGGCTGCGCTGCTGCCATACTCTCGAACGACATCTGCTTTCCTAAACGTGCGCACATGTGCGCCTCGTTCGGTTCATCCGCAGCACTTGCCGGTATGCGTAAGCATGACGGTATCTAGCGAATAGATGGGCCGCGCTCGGTCAACCTTCGAGCGCCCGCCGACCGGCGTCAGTGATCCTAACGCGACCGAGGGACTGACTGCCAACGTTGGGGTTATCGCGTTGTGTTGTTGCAAGTCCGGTGCGGATGAGACGCGCCAACATCTGGCGCGTAAAGCCGTTGGCGAACATCATTACTTCACTGGCACCGAACGGACTGCTGGCCAGTAATTGGAGTGCCCGGCGCTGTTCCGCGCCGAGATGACGCTTTCGAAGGGGCGCCGGCATTTGTGGCTCCTCCCCTTTTAGACGATCTTGACGTCGAGCCCCCCGGTCCGCGTGCCCCCAACTGCCGAAGCAGACTGAGGCCCGCGTGCGCGGCTCTTATCCAGCTGAGCGATCGACGATCGCGAGCCCCGGCGCACTTGCCCGCCCTTCAGCGCCGGGGGCCCGCGACTGTTTCGACGGAAATCCAGGGTCCGATGCTGAGGGTCGGACCCGACGCCGAAACAAGATCCCAGTGCCTCAAAGGGCATCAGGAAGAGGACCAAGATCGCGTGCGGATGCTCAGCACCGCGTAGAACCGCATGCCGCAGCATCAGCGCGGCCGAATCGGGCATTCCATGGGCCGAAAAGTGGCGGGCGGTACGAGCCTGTGGAAGTGTTGCATAACGGACACGCCGTTAGCATCCGCAATTGAACGCGCGCGCCGATATGCGATCAGATCGTTGGCCAGCGTTAGCCCAACTGGCCAGGGGTGGATCCCTCGACGTCCGGCATCGGCGATGCGGACGCCGAGGAGCGTCGACGAAACCGTGCTTCGTCGTAATCATCAGCGCAGAATTCGTCGCAGAAGAATTGCCCGTCGGGGGAACGCCAAGCCAGCAATTCGCCGTTCAAGGTTGGAAGCCGCTTGCGGCAAACCGCACAACATAGATCAATGTCGCCAGCACGCATATTTATCGGACCCCCACGAATCATGGCCCCAGCACCAATCATCATAGCGGTATTAGTCGGAAAGAGATTGCACGAATAATAGCCTTTCAGCCTAAAATAGCGGGCTATCCCAAAAACCGGTTCGGCGGCTGGCTGCGCGGCTTTCTGAAGCGCTTCAAGTCTGTCGAACTGGAGAATGGCCTCAACGGCTGTCACCGAAAGTCGGGGATCGCTTGGCCAGCGCCTTTAACACACAAGATGCCAGCAGCGCATTTTGACCGCAGGTGTCCCGGCTGTCGGAAAGGTCAGAAATCTGACCTATTGGCGAGCCGGGCGGGGTAGCCGCCCCCGAAGTCGTTCTCGGCGCAGAACTCTTCGGGCCAGGGGCGATGTAGCGCCGGTAACGCTGATCGCCTACCACGGCGTATTGAAAGTGCCGGGTCCTCGACCCCTGCCCGTCACTTCCAGTTTTTCGCCGCCTTCCGCAAGTTTCCAGTATTCCGTCAAATGTAGCTTGTCGGTATGGCGCGTGCGGTTGGCCCAGGACTTCAGATTAGTATTGGTGAGATCTGCAACCCGAAACGTTGGTCGGCTTTGTACTAGCGATGTGCCGGGTCATTCGCGATGGGGGCAGGACTGCCAGGGACGGCATAGCATTGCTATTTTGCTCGAGGACGCAAGGCCAGAAACAACCACTGAACTTCGCGGCGCCGACATCGAACTCCAGGGCGCGAGGCGTTCTTGCCGCCGACCTTCTCCCTGTCGTTCGTATCCCCATCCCAAATCGGACCTTCGAGGAGGCCCGCGACGCCGTTCTTGCATCCGCCAAAGGCAAATGGCTCGGCCGGGTAACTGCTGTCGGCAGATCGCCTTACCCGGTGGACAAACACATCGCTCAAAATTTGATCATCGTGCTTCGCGTCATCGTGACCTTGCTTGTGGTTCCCGGGGGCGTGGTGGTAGACAGTCCTCCCCAGGCGCGCGGCCCGCGCCGCGCCGCACCCAAAGCCGTGCCGACCGTCGCCCCCTGCACCGCGTTGCCGCAGACGATCACGGTCTTGAGGCCAGCCTGCCTGAGCGTTGGCACGAGGGCAGGCCCATGAATCTGTCGGGCCGTTCTGGGGATATTTTTGTTGGCGCGCGCCTTCGCCGCGGGTCCATTATATCGTCGGGCATTGCCTTGGCGTTTGAGCCAACCAGGCTGTACCACACCACCATGTGTTGTGTGTAGCGCGCTACGTCGCGATGCATCAAGGACGCGCGCCGCAATTACCTTTCATGATATCGAGAAACGGAAGAGTCGAGGAATCGAACCTCCTGCAGCTCCAGCTGCGGCCGCCCGAGCAAGGGCAGGGTTCTCCTTGTTCTCGTTCTTGATCTCGTCCTTCTTGGGCGACATCGGTGTGAGGCGATCGAGCGCGCTCCTGATCCCGCGGAGCTTGGTAGCCACAGGCGAGTGGAGCGCTGCCGTCTCAAGCTGGGAGTGACCGAGCAAAAGGTTAGATCAGTTACGATGCCACTCATAAGTGGAAGAATCAAACACGCTTGTGGGCTCGGATGTGTGGACTCGTTCGACTTTTTTACGGGTTACCGGCTGGTCTCGATCCTCCCTTCCACTCTCGCCAGCCACTAACCGGTGCCGAGTGTCAAGCACCCTGCCGCGCTCGTCGAGCCGGAGGCACTCGCCGCCCCCGCCTTGACTGCGCCTTCCATCC
>JASHYD010001101.1 GCA_030043175.1 Xanthobacteraceae bacterium
GCCTTGGCGGCGACCTGGTTGGGATTCGGCTGGCCTTGTTGCGCTACTGCCGGCGCGATCAGGGCACTGGATGCTAACAGGAGCATACCTAATCTGGTTCTCATACGGTTCTCTCCTTGTGAAATGGAGCCCCACGCAGAATGGCTATGTGACCGGGCAGTTTGCCTCGCGTTGGGACCCCTGTGTGTTTCCCCGGCCTCGGACCTCCGCTCCAACAAGACAACACCGCAACGGCCATAGCCTCCTCCCCACACGAATGGCCGCCATACGGCGGATTGTCGTGGAGCGGAATTCAGGATGTTCGCCCGTCGTGGGCATTGACGCTGCCCTAAATTCACAGGACCTCGGCACGTCCGGCTGGCAGCTCAAAAGACGAATCTATGCGGGCCCCCTCGCTTAACAACTAAAACTGCAAATTAGCTTCGTGTAATCCCTATCGCGCTCCGCAATAATAATTTACGTTAGCGCTCTGAGAAGTTCAAGACAATACCAACAATACACGTCTGCGATGTGCCAGTTTGAAAGTTCCCCCAAGTACGTTGTCCGCGCCAACTAGCAAGTCTTTCAACTAACTTTGCCCAATAGTCATAGGGAATTCCGACGATCCGTAAATGCAAGATCAGCCCTATCACTAGGGCTGATCCGACAAGCAATTCACTCATTTTTTCAGGTTCAGGGTGATATCGTTGTAAACTTCCGCCCCGCCACCGGGCATCGCTTGCACACGGTAGCCGGTCAGCGACCCGGTGCCGGTAGCCCCGGCAAACCTGCCTTTACCGCCCAGGATCGTCAGGTTGCCCTTTAGGTCGGCCCTGTCGCCTTTCATGGTGCTCTCAACGTCATTCCTGATCCACAGCACTGAGCCGTCGCCGTAATTAATGCTGCCGTAGACCTTCACAGGGCCGCTGCCATTGGTGAAGTCTAGGTCGGCGACAAACTGTGTCGTGGCAATGCTACCATCCGGTAGCATTGCCAATCCGGTTGCGCGCGCGATTCCCAATGCGTGCCCGGCGACATCACCAACTTCTTGGCTTTGCAGCAAAGTGACGTGATAGACGACACGGTGCTTGAGCGCTTCGTCCGCAAGAGCGCCGCTTACTGAAAGGGAACACAGGGCGGCAGATAGCAGTAGTCTTTTCATTGTATTTTCTCCTGGCGAGCCAATCCCGCCCCCTGCCGGTCACATGGGTAGGCAGATGGTCGGGATCGATTAACATAGAATTAACATTATGTAGGGTCTACCCCTCGCCGGTGTCGCGCGGCAGCGCCGCGGCCAGGTCGAGCAAGAGCGCAGCGACAAGCACGAACCATCACAGACGGTCTCGCTGTCGCGGCTTGTAGATCGACGCGCGGATATTTCACCTTGACGATCGCCTCGACCATTTGCGCCATATCCAAGCGATCGATCATGGTTTTGTGACGCTCTCTCGCGTGAGGAGCACACTTTCCGCGGGTACGTCCCGCAGTCGCGTTGCCGTGCCATGTGAGAGCATGCCTCAGTTCTTCCTGAACTGCACCGGCCGCAAGGCGTCCTTGAAATTGTGATGTAGAAGATGAGCCCCTTGCGTCGCTTTTCAGGATTCGAGATGTGAAATGCGTACGCTTGTGCTCGCCAACACATAGGCGCCGATAGCGCTCGCCTATTGTCCCCGGCGTTCGAGGCGAAATCCCACCTTTCGCTCCGCTCTAATATAAAACGTCAACTCATGGAGTGCCCAATGACTATCTATGGTCCACTCGCTTCGCTATCCGAGGACCGGGCTCTAAGTCTCCAACCGCCAAGTGACTCCAGGATTTCAGTAACGACTGAAGGCGGCCATCCTCGGATCGTCGTTCCGCATGGAAACGATAGTCCGATGCGTTATTTTGTGGGCCTGTTCTCGCTGGCATGGCTCGGCGTATAGTTGGCTGGCATCAGCAGTGTGGTCTCGAAGCTGTCGTCCGGCCAAGCCGATGCCATCCTCGTCTTCTGGCTCCCTGGCTGGACGCTGGCCGGCGCCTTCGCGGTGTATTTGGCCTATCGATCGTTTCGACCCTCCGTGCCAGAGTCGCTGAGGCCGATGCCGAACAGCGTGACGTGGGACTCCGGGATTCCCCCGCTGCAGGCCTATGGCTCCCGAAAAGATTATTGGAAATCTGTATTTCCAAAAAGGACACGCGTGGAGCTTGATTGGCGGAAACTTCACTCGCTGCACCTGAGAGAAACCAATGATGGAAATCGCCTTACAGTCGATACCGACGCCGTGCGTCTCAATATAGCGCAATCCGCCAGCGAGATTGAACGTGAATGGCTCTATCAACTGCTAGCGACTCACTATTCCCTGCCATTGGAACAGCGGAACGCGCGGGATGGATGCACTCGTGCGGAATAGCACTATGCGCCCTAGCGCCCAAGCCCGTGATGGGCGGCGTTCCGATAACGGAGGCACCCTGTCCGGATCACCTGTTCCACATCTCGCTCCTCTCCCGCTGCACGGCGATGCTGGCGGGATTGCGGACCTTGATCCAGACGCGGCACGGACCGGATCGATACGTACCATCGATCTTCTTCGATATCGATGCCCTCAGCAGGCTAGGGACGTATTCTGCAAGTGCTTGCGTGTGGGCCTGAGCAACGAAGCACCACCGCTGCAATACTGTTTGGTGAGGCGATGACGAAGGTTTGGCCCTGCGATAAGGTGCCATAACTGATCTTCTCGAACCTTAATTTGCGTCAACAATAAACCCTTCAGAAATTGTCTGCACGTCTTATTGCACAATCTTTAGGATCGCGGCTATCGTCTTCTAGCGTGCCCCGCCGGCGTCAGAGAGTCAGCGGGCTGTTGCTAGGGCTGGCGGCTCGAAATAATCAGCCGCGAGTGAGGTAGCTCACGTTTCTACCAATGCAGAGTGGACCATACTGGAGCTCAAGGGCGGAAGCTGCGACAACGGAGCATTCTGCTTGTCGGGAGTCATATCATCATGAGCCAACCCGTAGGCTTTACCGAAACGCCGGTATACACGCTGTCGGCGGGGGAAACAGCGACCCTCTCGACATGGTGGCTGGGCGTTATCGGCACGCCTGGTGTCGGGTACCGCCACGCCGTGACGCTTACCGATGACAACAGCCGAGATACCGGTGTCGGGTATGGCAACGAGTGGACCGGCCGAAGCGGGAGTGACCCTAATCAGTACATAGCCAACATAGATGTCACCAATACGTCCGACGCGACCGTCGCCTATCAGGCCCCGCTGATGGCGGTACCCTTTCAGGGTGGCCAGATAGGAGGCGTCTCATTTGTTGAATCGGCGATCTTCACGGTCGCTCCAGGCTCACCAGTCCTCATATCGTGCGCTTGGGATTTAATGCAGCCGGGGTACTGGTGGCGGGCAGCCGTCAGTCTCATTGAAGGTGGTGGGGGCGTTGCAGCCGGCGGCGTTTCTTACGGGAATGAGTGGAGCGGGCTCGGTTTGAGTGGCGAATTCTTCCTGAATATAGACGTCACGAATACGTCGACCGTCCTCAACAACGTTTTAGGGTTCCGTACCAATTATATCCAGCTGCCTTTTATTCCTATTGCACCAGGGTTTACTCCCGTGGGCACGGTCGGGGTAGGGGGAAGCTTCCCGTCGACCGTCTTTACGCTGGCGCCGTCGCCCCTTGTCGACGGACAGTATCAGCCGACGATTTTTAGTTGGAATCTGCAAGGCATCGGAAAGTGGTTCCGATACGGCATTTTTATTACCGAAGAAAATGCTCCCGGCGCGGGTCTCAACTATGTCAATGAATGGACGGGTTACGACGTCGAGGAAGCCTACGAGGCAAACATTGATCTGATCAATAAGTCGAACGAAATCGTTCGGGTCATGGCCGTCGCGTCTCCGGCAACCACTCCCCACCAAATCGATCACAGAACGCCTCTGCGTCCTCCGGCTTGTCAAAACAGAACACCACGAGGTCAACATCTGCGCGGCTGACGGAATAGGTAAGCGGCGCGACCGAAAGGGCGCTCGCAAAGCCACGCACGACCTCGCTGTTTTTGAGGCCGCGCACCTTGTCGGCTGACAGCGCAACGTGGTGGGGCCAATTGCGGCGCAGGTCTGGGCGGATGATCTCGCCCTTACGGTACGTCATCGCTTCACTCTAGGCCGGCGTCGGTGATCTTGATTCGAGTGACCGCGACCCGCTCGCCGGCAGCGATCACGATCTCGCGCTGTACTGTTGCGAGCCGGGCGTGGCCGAGGCCGACGAGCGTTCTGAGTGAGAACCCGTGACCGTGCATGAAGGCTTGGGTGGCGCCGTGCGGATCGCTGGCTAGCAGCTCGAGTGCCTCGGCGTGCTCTCGAAGTGAGAGGCCGCCTTCGTCGCGCGAACGTCTGTTCGAATCGAGGCATCTGCGGACGGTTTAACCACCGCGTTGATTGACGGCTTGCGACTAGAGCGGGCAAGGCGCATGTTCCCACAACGTCATCGGGTACGATGCCCGTCATGAGCGCAATCACCAATACCATGAATCTGGCGGCGGAACCCCTTGGCATTCCATGGAAAGGGTTCCATGGCTACGATATTCACTGCGCAGGAAATTCTCACGTTGGCCGGATCGACTGGGGCCGCGGCGTGTCATAGCCGCTTGACCACTCACGGTCCTTGCAAACCGACCTCCGCATAGCATCCCGCATCCTGAGATCGATGCTCGCCAAGATCGATGCTGCCGCCGCCAAGGCCGGCAAGACGACGGAATTGCCGGCGAATCTTCGGGTCGCGGTGGAGGACTGACGTGGCGACCATCACACCGTTACGGCCCGACCGCACGAATGCGTTACGCCAACGCGCCGATCAGCACCATCGAAATGTGCGCGCTTGGTGCCCGATTGAAGTCCGGTACCGTAACGCTCGATGACCTGCGGTTGGTCGATCGTCTGATCATGGCACTGGTCAGACTATTGCCGCGTGACCCGAGTAACCAAGATTCGACGCGGCGCTTGGCTACGATTGCGGCGCTGCTTATCCACAGCAACGGAGGTGCGGCGGACCTGCAAAGGACAGGAGTTGGGAACGTGGGAACAATCGCA
>JASHYD010001102.1 GCA_030043175.1 Xanthobacteraceae bacterium
ATATCCCGTCGATCACAAAGTTGCGGCGTCCCAAGCCGCAACTTTGTACGCCAGGATTACTCCGCCTTGATCCCGAGTTCCTTGATGATCGGCCACCATTTCTCGGCATCGGCTTTCCGGATGGCATCAAGCGCTTCGGGGGTCTGGCGCTCGCGCGGATAGACCTCGAACCCAAAATCGACCAGCCGCGAACCCACCGCCGGATCGGCCAGTGCTTCCACGAAGGCTGCATTGAGTTTGCCAATAATGTCATTCGGAACGTTCTTGGGCGCGAACAGCCCAACCCAAGCGGAGAAGGAAACCGATGGCAATCCCATCTCGCCGACCGTTGGAATCTCCGGTGCCCGCGGCAGGTGCGCATCGCTTGTCACACCGAATGCTCTGATATTCCCTGCGCGCGCCAGCGGGACTTGATCGGGAGTATAAAAGAAAAGATCGATTTGTCCCGCAACAAGGTCCTGCATTGCCGGGGGCAAACCACGATACGGAACAAGGGCAAACCGGGTGCGGGTGGCTTTCTGAAAGAAAGCAGTCACCATGCGGAGTCCAGCCGAGATAACGCCTGCTGACGCCTTGTTCGGGTTGGCCCTGAGCCAAGCGATTAATTCATTCAGGTCCTTCGCCGGCAGGGATGCTTTTCCGTAAAGCACATATGGAGTGGCATATACCGGTGCAATGGGAGTGAAATCAGCCAGGAGATCATAGGAAAGGGAATAGAAAGCGCCGTTCAGCACATTGGTTGCGATGGTACCTATGCCGATCGTATAGCCATCCGGTCGTGCCCGAGCAATCCGACCGACTCCGATGTTGCCGTCGGCCCCAGTCACGTTATCGACGATGATGGGTTGGCGCAACGCCACACGCATGCGTTCGGCGAGGATTCTGCCGACCACATCCGTAGAGCTGCCCGCGGCGAAAGGGACAATCATGTTGATGGGACGCGTCGGATAGGTCTGCGCCGTTGCGACCCACGAGACGGCCGGCAGAGCGGCAGCGCCCGCGGCCAAGTGCAGGAATTTCCGACGTGCAAGTTTCATCGCCCCCTCCCTCGACGGCAGCTTGCCAAGACCTTAGCAAAACGGATGGCGTGAGGTAAGTTTCTGACAAGCCATTCGACGTTCTTGCGGATGTCCTCAGCAATGACAGCATCGTTCGGCAGGGCAAGCAGGTCGAAGAATTCCGAAAGATTGCTATCCACGGTGCGCTCAATCAGTGCCGAGGATACGCGGTCACTCTGGCGTAGAGAAGGCGTTGAGCAAAGTGCGGCGGCCAGAACAATCGGTGCCAAGCAACTTACGGGCAGCCTATAGCAGCCGGGGGCCCTATGGGAACGGGTCGATCTTTTTTGCAGCGTGAGCGGCAGCTCATGGCCCAGCGCGACGGGCGGAGGTTTGACGGCCAACCGTCGCTTTCGGGGTATAACGGCACGATCATGGTAATCGGTCGCGTCGGCCAGATTTGCGCCGCTGCGACCCGCGAGATGAGCGGCGCCGCCGCCGCGCATGCGGCAAGGCGCAACAATTTCCGGCGCGCAAGTTTCATTCTCCCCTCCATCGATGGCAGACCAACGGGCCTCCGCATAGCCGACTCTGTCGCGTACTCGTCCATCGCGAACGAAGCTAGCTGTCTGCGCGGTATTCGCCTGCTCTGCGCAACGCGGCGGGAACCGCTACACGCTACCCCCGCGCGCCCCGGCGTCCTTCATTGCACCCAAGCCGAGAATGGAGTCGGGGCAATCGACGCCCATAAAATTGCAAGCCTTTCTCCGGAATTGTCCCACCAATTCGGTTTCCTTCGAAGGGCATATTCTCCAGACCGGATTGCCAGAAAAGAACGGCAGCCCCACACGACGCGCCCGGTCGCACACTCATAGCGACGGGTATCTCGACCAATCTGTTTAATAGTGGCGACAATTTTTTTATGACCCGCGAACGCGGTTTGAAACGAAGCTATCTTCGGGCGGACATTTCTTGTTATTCTTTTCCGCCTTCATCGCATTTCGGAATCGAGTAGAGCATGCGCTGGGCTCAACGAATCGGTTTGTCACTGACGTTGGCGGGGTACGGGCACGCTATGTTGGCGAATGCCCAGACGCCCCAGGATTGGGCTCTTTGCTTGGGAGGACCTTAGCTCGCCTGATCTCCCTATCCAGGGGTGCACCGCCGTGATCCAGATGGGACGGCAACTACTCGATCGGCTTGCAACCGCCTACAACAATCGCGGTGTTGCCTACGGCTCAAGGGCGAATACGAAAGCGCCATCAACGACTTCAATGAGGCCATCAAACTGCGGCCTGCCTTCGCCAATGCATTCAACAACCGGGCCGTCGCCTACCGAAACAAAGGCGACTTGGATCGAGCGCTGGCAGACTATGACCAAGCCATACGCTTGAGGCCCGACTACGTTTCAGCGTTTTAAACCGCGGGCTCCTTTTCGACGAGAAAGGTACATATCAGCGTGCGGTTGACGACTTTTCTATAGCGCTTCGACTCGACCCGCAAAATCCGATCGTGCTCTATAGGCGCGGTCAAGCGTTCCTAAAGAATGGCAATATTGCGGCAGCGGATGCAGACATCGCTGCTGCGCAGACCATGAAACCGGACATCGCCGACGTGATCGTTCGCACAGAACGATAGTGGGGGTCCTCTGCGACGATGCGAGAGCCCTGATCATCATTCAGCGGCCAATGTCCGCCGGTCTACGACCGGTTCGTCCACTGAGCGATCCAGGCCGTCGCTAAAAATCGGCGATAGCTCGATCGGCCTCGTATTGACGAATTCGGGCGAGACCGTGCTCGCCCGAACGCAGTTCATTGATCAAGGATCCGATTAGCTCCTCAGCCCCCGTCACCCTGCTGCGGGGTCCGTGCCGCGACCGGCCCGACAATCCGCTCGAAATCGGCGTTCGAGCCAGGATTGCCATGGATCGGCACGTGCGTCGTCACATCCAGCTTCAGCCGCTTGAGGTTGCGATACAACACAACGGCGTTGTTGTTCACATTGGCCAAGGTCCCTCCCGCGGGCGGCGGGCCGTAAAGGTCCGCATTGATCACGATCTTTTCCTTCGGGAGATAGGCGATCAGCATGTTGTCGCTGTGGTTGAGGCCATCGACGTGATAGAGCTCGATGATCTGATTGCCGTCGCTGATCGTGTAGTGGTCCGTGAACGTCTGCAATTCCAGCGTTCCCGGACCGGTCGGCGCAAACGGCCGTTGCGATAGCCGATCGAATTGCAGCGTCCGCTGCTGCGGAGCCAGCACGACCCGCTGATAGAAGTTTCTGTTGCGGTCGTCGGTGATGACCGTCGCGCCTTCCGCCACGAAGCCGCGTACGCCACCCAGATGATCAAAGTGATTATGGGTGTTGACGAGGTAGCGGATCGGCTTGTTGGGGAAGAGTTTGTGGACTTCGGCGACCACTGCGTTGGTGCGCTGGTTGCTCAGCGGCCCTTCGATCACCGTCACGTAGTCCTTGAACTCGACTGCGACGCTGTTATGCGACCCGCCACCGATGAGGTAGGCGCCAGGGGCGAGCTGGGTCGAGACCACGTTGGTGTGGGTAGGGACCGGGGCGTTGCGCACAGCATCCGGAACAGCCTGTGCGGCGTCCGCGCCGTTGATCTTGACGTCCTGCACCCGCAGATCGAGGTAGTTGTGGCCGCCCGGGATCAGCGGATGGTCGCCCATGTGGGCATGGAGCCGGAACGGGTACTTCACGCCGTTGCCGACGTCGCGATAGTCGCTCCAGCGGTATTCGACCATCTTGTCGCCGAGCACCGGGTCGGGAACCCAGGTAATCACCCGCTCGAGCATGTTGTCGCTGTTGAACTCGCCGGTCAGGCGGCGGGTGCATTGCGGCTGCGGGCCGTCGCAGACCTTCACGGAGAATGCGACGACTTTGACGGTGCGGTTGGTCCGGCCGTAGTAGTGGTCTGTGGCGGCGGCGTTGGGCGCAGCCAAGCCCGCCTTGATGAAGCCGATCGGGTTCGACCAGATGGCGAGCTGGCGATCGCCTGCGTCAGTGGCCAAAACCCGCACGGGCTGCCCTTGCGGGTTCAGGTTCCAGCCGATGTCGCTGTTGACGAACTCAGTAAAGTGCTGCTCGCCCTGCACCGGGAAGCCGGCGCCGCCGCCGCGCGGGATATTGTTGCCCTGAACGCGGACATAGTCGGCCTTTGCCGACTTGCTGTCAAAGTCAACGCTGTCGACGTTGCTCTTGAGGTCCGTACGCGGCAGGTCGCCCTCAGAGAACTGCTGGCCCGGATATCCCCGCCAGCCGGTCGACGAAGCCACATATGAATGGACTTTGCTGGCGCCGATCGCGGCGTCGGCGGCTTGCAATATCGCCTTACCAGCAGCTTGGTTGGGATTCGGCTGGCCTTGCTGCGCCGCTGCCGGCACGACCAAGGCACTGGATGCTAACAGGAGCATCCCCAATCTGACGTTCATACGGCTATCTCCCATGTTGAATTGGTCCCAAGCGGCTACTGAATGGAAGGGTTGTGTGACCCGGCACTGAGCCTTGGGACTTTGCGTGTTTCCCCAGCTTGGGGACAAATATCAAATCGGCACCAAGTTGGAAAGCTGACGCAGAAGTTGTGCCGCAGCTTGCCGATGCAGGACGCAGGAAGGGATGAAGCACGCGGATGTAATTGCATGTCGCGGTCGATGCGAACGTCATGGAAGCCGAAACGCAACGAGAACGATCGCAGCGTTTTCAAACCTACCGACTGTTCCGTGGCCTGGCTGCCGGCAGCACGGAAGCCTGAGAAGGCCGGCAACGTCTTTGTGGGCGTCACCTGTCTTGCCTGCGGATCAATGCACCTCGTCAACCCGCAGATGGGCAAGACGCCAAGCGAAAGCAGCGAATAACAAGCCACGACCCGGGAAACGGGCTATTCTCGCTTAGCCACGCGGCCCAGTAAGCGCGGCTTCGAGCAAGCGACTTGGATCACGCTCACCAAGCATTGCCGCTGTTATGATTCGTCTGGCGATGATTTCGCGTGCTGCTTCAGGCTGACTGGTGTCGCTTAGCCCTTCACAAGCAGCCTCGAAAGCGTCGCTCATCGCCGCAGTTGCCTCCGGGTCGAAGGCTCCCGGTTGTATGTATGAG
>JASHYD010001103.1 GCA_030043175.1 Xanthobacteraceae bacterium
GATCGGTGCCAACACGCCCTTGCCCACAAGATATGGCATCTTGACGCTGTCGATGTTGTTGATGTCGATGCTGTTGGGCTGCGTCAGCGAACGGCTAAGCTGGACGTCATCAGTAACTGCCTGCATCAGGATTTTGAATCCGAGATCCTTGGAAGCCCGATCGCCGATCTCTTTGATCGCGGCATAGGAGCCACCGACATGAATGAGTGTGACACCCTTGAGGTTCTGAGCCCAGATCGTCGGGAAGCCGCAAACCACGCCCGACGCAGTGCCCGCGGCCGCAACACTCAATATCCGCCGACGCGTGATCTTGCCCTTCCACGTACCCTCTGCTTTTCTGGTCATCGCGTTTCTCCGCGTCTTGCCGGGAAGTTCTGCGCGTGCATCAGGGCTCTGCGTCAAATGGCCATCTCCATCCCGACGAAGCCGACTAATATGTCGCGTCGGGTCTGGGCGAGGGTGCCGTTCACCATCGAATCAAGCTGATCGAATGTCGGCAGCGGCGTCTTGACCGGCGGATTCTGGTCCGTCGCGTATGCGGAGCCCGCGGCCGCGGCTATCCCCAAGGTCGCTAGTATTGCTGACTTCGCGACGGTGAGATTGTGTACGCCAATGGGAGTGATACGCTGCAGGAGTGACCGAATAACCTGCTCATCGCGGGCTTTTTCTGGCGTCTTGTTGCTCATGCATAAGCTCCCTGGGCCACTGCCAAGTCTCAGCCCGATGCAGTCGAGACAACGCGTCTGTTTTGACCACGAACGAAGCCCCCCCTATTTTGGACGGCGCCTCGATATCTGTCTTTACCGTCCTTGCTATAGTTTTGACCGATCTTGCTGCCCACCGCGTCCGAATAATCTGCGCGGTTACTCGCTAATCGCGGTGCGTCCGGTATTCTCCCGGCGTCAAGCCAGTCGCTCGATAAAATGCCCGGGTAAAACTTGCCTGAGACGAAAATCCTGCCTTAAGAGCGATCTCCGCAAGAGACAGCTCGCCGGCTGCTATGTCCGCCATCGCCGTCGCCAGACGCATTCGGCTGACATAGCGGCTGGGCGAGACGCCCATTGCGCGGGTGAACGTACGCGCAAAATGGAACATGCTGACGCCCGCGACCTGAGCCAACTGGGCCAGCGTGATTTCCTTATCCAGGTTGGCTGATATGTAATCCAAAGTGCGGCGCAACCTGACGTCATCGATGGGATGCGTCGTCGGCTCCAGGGACTTGCAAGCTCCGCTGTCGCAGTATTTTTGAAGGAGACGTGCGGCTAGTGTCACCGACGCCGTCTCCACGAACATCCGACCAGCCGCGGTCTCGTCCGTCATGGCCGAGATGATCGAGAGTGCTATTTGATGGATGACCTCGTCCCGCACCCCGGCGGCGTAACGGATGGACCGAGCGGGGTCTCCTGGGATATTAAAGTCATCGGCGAGTTTCCGAAATTGCGTCGTCGCCAGATGAAGGTGGAGCGCTCGCGGAACAGGAGCCTTGATGGTAAGCTGATTGTCGACGCCGACAGGCGTCAACCAGATAACTCCGGTTGACGGTCTGGTCTCCTGGTGTTGACCGGCTCCCGTTCGAATAATAAGACCGTGGTCATTGCCAGCGACCGTAAGACACAACTGAACGTTCTGCGGAATGGTCACCGGCGTTTCGCTCGCCAGGTGTGACCGCAACTCCGCGGATATTGCCGACCACCCAAGCCCGGCGGATGACCGCAGAAGCGTTGAGGTCGGATACTTCCTTATCTCCATGTGTCAACATCTCCATTGAAATCCCCCGGCGCCGCTCATGCGCTGAGGGGCAGAGCGATCTTCGCTTCCGATGTATGCGGTCGCTATGGTGGATCGAGAACTGCGATGCGTCCGTCCTTGACAAACGCAATATCGGTTCGTTCCCGTGACCCCAAGCGACTTCCCGGAGGAATCGACGGCGCGCCAGCGAAGCCTGCTCAGCCTGGGGTGGCCCGCCGCCGGTCCGCGCGCTAACGACCGTTTCAAAGGCCGATTCAAGTTCTTGATCCGCGCTCGCATAGAAAAACATCGAGTTCCAGTCCGAGAGTCCGAGCAATTTGCCGCAGGTCCCTTGCTTCGCGATCGGCGTTTGCGGCTGTCGGACTTGTTGGAATCGTCGGCTAGCGCGCCGGCAGATGCTCGCGATTGGATGAGCTCTTCGACTGAAGCCAGCATGGCATCCTGGTCGAACCGGTGGCCACGCACTAACATGTCGGTCCACGGCAGCACTTCCAGTTGACCTGCGTCCATCATGTCCTGCACATTTATGCCTGCTTCGGCGAGCCGCTTCAGATATTCTTCCCCTGGCAGGTACCCAAGGGATTTGGCATGTCATCGCATAAGTGCGATGCAGATTACATTAGCTCCATAGGTATGAACAGTGTTGCCTTCGGCTCGGTGTGGCGGAACTGGGACAGACGCCAAACCTGGGCAGGAATTGGCGAGCGCGAGGCAAGGCGGCCATCGTATTTTGGCGATTTTTTTTATTGAGTTGGCGTGTTTATAACAGGCCCACAGCGCGCCTTATGCAGATCGGTAGCGGGTCAACCATCCCAAGGTGATTAAGCCCGGCCCGGGTTGAGGCATTTGCGCGAAACGCTGTTCTTCCGGTGGGTGCAATGTTGCAGTCGGGCCGGATGCCTTAACTGCGATCCTCGCTGGCCCATATCGCGACCATGCCCAAAAAGCCGCGTCTGGCAGGCTTGACCGTTTGCGGCGAGAGCCGCCGGTAGGCAGTTGATCATCCGCACCACCGCGGAGCCGATTTGCGAACTGACACGCGGCTGGTGCGCCCGGCCATATGGCTGACCTGGATGAATTCACGCCACCCGTGCGATCAGGTAACACAGCCGCTAAGCGAGCGAGGTGCCTCACATATCGCTTTGCGAGTTCCGCGGGCAGGCGGTGCTGATGCGTCAGGAGACGAGAAAGCCTTTCATTTGGCCGTAGCTGGTATCAAATGAGATTTCCAAATTCGCGGCATCCTTTTGATCAACGGCCTTGCGCGAACTGGCTTAGTCGCGGCGCGTGACGCCGCGTTAAAAAGTCCATCTCCATCCCGACGAAGCCGACTATTATGTCGCGTCGGGGCCTGGGCGAAGGGTACCGTTCACCATCGAGTTGCCGCTGGCGCCCCGCGGTAAATTCCTGCCTAAGGAATCAGTGATGCGATCCGTCCGCGTGCCCGGGGCGGCGCCTCGGCAATAGCGCAGGTCAGCCATTCTGCGCCCCAATTTGGCGAGCGCTGAGTAACACGGGACGCTCAATCGGCGCTCATAGACTTTGGTTTAGCCGAAAGAAACCAGCGGGGTATATCGCGCCACCAAAATGCAAGTTGATCGCAGCAGGCAAATCGCCAAAGTGTAGTCGCGGCGATCGTTGCCGTCGAGATATTCGAAAGCCGGACTCGATCGCGAGGAAACAAGTGCCTGCGCGCCGCGGAGAGGTTTCTATGCACCTTCTGACAAATGAAACGGGAAGGCACTACGCCTCGACGCCTCTCCCGTCATCCGGCGGGCGCGGATGATCGACAATATCATGCGCCGAGTTGTGATCACCCCCGGCGATCGAAGCTGGTGGGCATTACCGAAGAGGGTATCTCATGAGCGCCATGACAGCCGAAGAAACCGGCAACGAACAGGTTATCCGCTCGCTCTATGCGCTGGCTGAAGGCAACGCGAAAGATACATCCAAGTTCGTGTCTCTATTCGCCGACGACGGCTACTTCTACGACGTTAGTGCAGGAAAGAGATACTTTGGCACGGACATCGGTGTGACCGTCGATGTCTACGCTGCAGCTTTTCGTGAGATGCACAGGGAACTCTACGTTCTCCACAGCTTCGGCGACCATGTCCTCGTGGAGTTATCTCTCAACGGAACCCACAAAGGTGACCTTGTCCTCCCGGCGGGAACGATACCTCCCACCGGCAAGACAATGCGCGCCCCTTGCTGCGACGTATTTCACCTAAAGGATGGCAGAGTCTTCTCGTTTCACTGTTACGTCGCGGTCCCCATTCTTCTGGAGCAACTTGGGGTGTTCATGAACCTCCAAGCCTCCTTCAGACCTTGACGAGGCCCCAGCTATGGTCGCTCCCGCTGATCACTCCTTGGGTTCCCAGGAAACCATGTACTACCTGATATTCCTCCATTCGATTCCAGAGAGGCCGCTGTCTCGCGAAGTCGTAAACCTCCACGCCAATCACTTGGCCGAGCTCGATGACAGCGGAAAGCTCGTGATGGCGGGTCCGCTGCTGGAGCGTGCGGGCGGATTGATCGTGCTTCGAACCGCAAGCGCGGCCGAGGCCATGGCGATCGCCGAGGAGGACCCGTTGGTGCGCGGCGCATACCAGACCTACGAGCTCGGCACCTGGCTCATGAGTAATCGCCAAAACGACTATCGCCCCAACATCCAGCCGGGATCCCCGAAATGAGCGAGCAGCCTATTCGAATTGGGTATTGCCTATCTCTAACGGGCCCGCTTGCTTCGAATGGCAAGACCGCCCGCCTAGCCCATCAGATATGGGAAAACAATGTCAATCGAAAGGGCGGGCTCCTCGGGCGAAAGCTACAGATGGTCTGTATCGACGACGAAACCAATCCGAAACTTGTGCCCGAAATCTACAAGCGGCTTCTCGACGATGAAAAAGTCGATCTCGTGATCGGCGCGACTGAGGAGGCTTAGCAAATGAAGGGTTTGGTGAAATTGCCGGCTATCTTGTGATCGTTCAATTGATGAAAGGCCATTGTCAAATTGCATCCATTGACGACTCATCAAGCAGGTCGGCGCATGAGGTACCTCATCATCACTTCGGTCGTTTTTCCAACGATTGTCTTTTCGGCAATTTTGTGCCGCGCCGATGAAAGCGGTCTGGTGAGCCGAGGCCAATATTTGACGGAAATCGCCGGCTGTCCGTCGTGCCATACCGCGCCCGGCCGACCGCCGTTCGCGGGCGGGTTCATGATGAAGCTGCCAATGGGCACTCTTTATACGCCCAATATCACGCCCGAACCCGAAACCGGGATCGGCGCGTGGAGTGATGATGATTTCGTGCGCGCTATGCGGCGGGGAATCAGCCGAGACGGACGGAATCTCTACCCGGCGTTTCCTTATACTTCGTACACGCTGATGAGTCGCTCGGACATTCTTGCCATCAAGGCTTATTTGTTCAGCCTCATGCCCGTCCACAATGTACCGCCGCCAAGCAGTATGTCGTTCCCTTACAGCATGCGATCACTGATGAGCCTATGGAATTTGCTCTTTTTGCCAGGTAAGCCATTCCAGGATGATCCGTACCAAACGGCGCAATGGAACCGCGGTGCGTATCTGGTTCAAGCCGTGGGGCATTGTGGAGAGTGCCACACGCCAAGGTCCCAACTCACTCAGGCCATGGAGTCCGGGAAGTTCCTGGGGGGCGGTATCGCCGATGGTTGGTTTGCGTACAACATCACATCGGATTCGGTAGCGGGCATCGGTGGGTGGTCGGACAATGATCTTAGGCGTTATCTCCTGACCGGTGCGGCCCCTGGCAAAGGCTGGGCTGCGGGACCCATGGAGCTTGAGGTAGTCAACAGCACACAACACCTTACCGACGATGACATGCTGTCGATCGTGACTTACCTCCGCACTGTTACGCCGGTGCATTCGAGTGCGACAGTGCCACGATCGGCAGCTGCGGGAATCATCCCCAGGAAAAACAAGTCGTCCCTCGATCAGATGCCAGGCGCACAGATTTACGATCTCTACTGTGGCAACTGTCACGGTAGCTCAGCGGCGCCCGTCGCAGATCTGTATCCATCGATGAAGGACGAAAGCACAGTCGGAGATAGCCCGCCGCGGAACCTGGTGATGATTATCCTTCAGGGGGCGCGAGCTAGCTTCGGCTCACGCGGTGCGTCAATGCCCTCTTTTGCGAACAAATTTAATAACCGTCAGATGGCCGATTTGGTCAACTACCTTCAGGCACGGTACGGCAATCCCAATTCATCGGTAGGGTCGACGCAAGTCGGCGCATGGCGTGCGCAAGCGCCTTAGCAGGGCTGTGCGATGGAGAATACGATGCCGGAAGCGTTTCGCATACACGTAAACGGCGTCGAACACGCCGTCACGGCCGATGGCGACACGCCGCTCCTTTATGTTTTGCGGAACGATCTCGGCCTCAATGGAC
>JASHYD010001104.1 GCA_030043175.1 Xanthobacteraceae bacterium
GCCGAGGTCACGCCGCAGCGGCTCATCAATCCGGAACCCCGGAACTGGCTGATGAACCACCGCACCTATGACGGGCAGCGGTTTTCGCCGCTTGCCCGGATCAACCGCGACAACGTCAAGGCACTTCGGCTCGCCTATGCGGTTCCGCTCGGCGGCGCTGGAGGCAACGAGTTCAATGAGGCGACGCCGCTCGCGGAGGACGGCTTCCTCTACGTCACGGATTCCTGGGGCGTGCTCTACAAGATCGACGGAACGACGGGAGATGCCGGCCGCATCGTCTGGCGCATGGACCCCAAGCAAGAACAGCAGCGCCAGAGCCGGGGCGCGGCACTGTGGGGCAACCTGGTCATCACGGCGGCCAACAGCCCGGGGCGAGTCATCGCCACCGACAAGCAGACCGGCAAGGTCGTGTGGGAGACGACCTTCCCGGATATCGCGAGCGTGGTGATTACAACGGCGCCGCTCGCCATCAACGACAAGATCATTGTCGGCGCCGCCAACAGCGGGGCCGGCATCCGAGACTGGATCGCGGCGCTCGATGCCACGACCGGCAAGCGCGTGTGGTTGAAATACACGGTGCCGGCGCCGGGCGAGCCCGGAGCTGAAACCTGGAAAGGCCCCAACAACGCCTGGCAGACGGGCGGGGCGGCCGTCTGGGTCACCGGCACCTATGATCCGGCCACCAACCAGACTTTCTGGGGAACCGGAAACCCAGTGCCGATGTTCGATCCGACCTACCGGCCCGGCGATAATCTCTACACCAACAGCGCCATCTCCTGGAATCCTGACACCGGCCGGATGAATTGGTATTTCCAATACACGCCCGGGGACCAGTGGGACTTCGACGAGGCCGGAACCCATATCCTGATCGACGCCGAGGTGGCCGGCCAGCCTCGCAAACTCATCACCCATTCGGGTCGCAACGGTTTCGTCTACACGATGGACCGCAGTAACGGCCAGATCATCGGCGCAAAACCCTACCTGGACAACGTTAACTGGACGAAGGGCATCGATCAGAAGACCGGCAAGCCGCTCGACTACGATCCGGCAAAGGACATCCAGGTCTATTCCGGAATAGCCGTTCACACCACCCCGAACGATCCGGTCAAGAAGGTATGCCCGACCATCCTGGGCGGCAACAACTATTGGCCGTCCAGCTACAGCCCGAAGACCAAGCTCCTCTATGTGCCGGCCCTCACCGGATGCGACGACGTGAAGATCGACACCGCCATGCACTCCAAGGAAAGAGGCTGGAACGGCGGCACACGCTCGAGCGGTGACCGGCTTGAGAGCAATCTGACCGCGTTCGATCCCATCGCGGGCGAGATCAGGAAAAGCATCCACCTGCGCTATCCCAACGTCAGCGGCACGCTTACGACGGCCGGCGGCCTTGTGTTCGTCGGCCTGGCCGACGGCACCGTGGCGGCTTATGACGACACCACGCTCGCGGAACTGTGGAAGCTCAACTTGGGCTCCGGCTTCAACGCGCCGCCGATGACCTTCGAGGTCAATGGCAAGCAGTACGTCGCCATCGCGTCCGGCCTCTACACCACCGGTAAGCGTACGCTTGCGAACTCGCCAGAAGTCAAGGAACAACGCAACGCTACGGTCCTGTATGTGTTTGGGCTGTGAGACGTCGTAATCGTGCCCGGATCGAGCGAGCGAACTCCGCAACCGCTCTGCCGGCGCGGCAACGGTGCTCCCGGGTTTCGCTGAGGTTCAATCGGGCTCACGAAACCGCACGGCTCCCGCAGGAGATGGTCACGGGCCAACGCGCGCCGAAATAAGTCGTGATGGCCGAACAGGAGCCGCGCGTCTTGACGTGCGACCCAACGGGGCAGCAGCTTCCTTGCGATGCGAGCTGAGCGCCGCGCATCCGGCCTCCCCGCGACCAAGCGCGGATGCTGCTGATCATCGAAAGACGCCCTGAGGCAGAGAAGGACAATTGTGACCATCTCGACCGATATCGCCAAACGGGTCTACGATCGCACCTTCAAGCTCGATCCGATCATCCGCAGCCTGCTCGACACCGACTTCTACAAGCTCATGATGTTGCAGATGATCTGGGGCCTCTACCGCGACGTCAGGGCGACATTCTCGCTGATCAACCGCACCACGCGGGTGCCTGTCGCCGAGGAAATCGACGAGCGGGAGCTGCGCGATCAGCTCGACCATGCGCGCACACGCCGCTTCACCAAGAAAGAGATGATCTGGCTCGCCGGCAATACCTTCTACGGCCGCGCGCAGATCTTCGATCCGAAATTCCTCGCCTGGCTCGCCGATTTCCAGCTTCCCGAATACGAGCTTCGTCGCGTCGATGGCCAGTATTCCCTCCACTTCGACGGGCCCTGGACCCACACGACCATGTGGGAGATCCCGGCGCTCGCCATCATCAACGAACTGCGCTCGCGCGCCGCGCTCCGGCGTTACGGCCGCTTCACACTCGACGTGCTCTATGCTCGCGCCAAAGCCAAGCTGTGGTCGAAGGTGGAGCGGCTGCGGGAACTGCCCGCCTTGCGGATTTCGGATTTCGGCACCCGCCGGCGGCACAGCTTTTTATGGCAGCGCTGGTGCGTTGAGGCGCTCAAAGAAGGGCTCGGCGAGGCGTTCATCGGCACCAGCAACGTGCTGCTGGCAATGGACTCAGACCTCGAGGCAATCGGCACCAACGCCCATGAACTTCCTATGGTGCTGGCGGCGCTCGCCGGCAGTGATGACGAGCTGCGCGCCGCGCCCTACCAGGTGCTGCGCGACTGGGAGCGCTACTACGGGGGAAATCTGCTGATTGTCCTGCCTGACACGTTCGGCACCGCCGCATTCCTGCGCGACGCGCCGGACTGGGTCGCGGACTGGACGGGCTTGCGGCCGGACTCGGCGCCGCCCGTGGAGGGCGGCGAGGAGGTCATCGCCTGGTGGAAACAGAAGCGGCGCGACCCGAGCGAGAAGCTTCTTGTGTTTTCGGACGCGCTCGATGCCGACACCATCGTGTCAACCTACCGGTATTTCGATGGAAAAGCGCGCATGAGCTTCGGCTGGGGCACCAACCTCACGAACGATTTCGACGGCTGCGCCCCCCAACCCGATGACGGCCTGCGCGCCATCTCGCTGGTCTGCAAGGTCAGCGCCGCCAACGGCCGGCCGGCGGTGAAGCTGTCCGACAACCCGAAGAAGGCGACCGGGACGCCCGAGGAGATCGCGCGGTATCTGCGCGTGTTCGGCGGAGAGGGGCGGGTCGAGCGAGAGGTGGCGGTGTAAGGGGAAATGTCTCCAAATTGGCTGGTGTTCGCAGCGCGATCCGTGGCGGCGCCATTTTGAACCGACAGCGATATAAGATGACGAGGTTTTCTTTCGGCACTATCCGCAGTTCAAAACTGGGGCCGATCCGGTCGGCGCGCATGATAAACAGCTATGCGATGAGTTGACCGCCCTGCTGACCTCTGACGGCGTGATCGGTTTCATCGATCGGACGAACATGGCCGGCGTCTCCTTCACGCCCATGGGCTCCCGCTTCTGACGACCGCGACGTCACAGCGGTGCTTGCCGACTTCCGGATTTGACCCATTTTGTATGGTCCGGCCGTGCGTCGCAAGAGGTTTCATCGATCTGGCGGGTTTGCGGTCTTGCATCAATGTATCCGGCCTCTCATTGGAGCGTATTGTGCTCCGGGCCATCATGGATATCAGCGCGCGTGCGTTCTCATTAGCTGACAGGCCTCAGACGGGCCAAATGGGTCACCAGGGTTCGCAGGCGCCGGGAAGACCGATCCTCCATTTCGTTTTATCCTCTCGCAGACCTCGGCAGAGAAACGGGGACTATGTCATCTGTTCTCTCCTGATCAGTGCAGTTCCTTTGTTCGTGCCATAAGGCCGTTCCTTTGTCCCGGCCTGCGCGTGTTCCGGGGCATCGCGCGTAGGGGCCGTCAAGGCTGGCCGTTGCGCCAGGCTCTCCACTACGTCTGCGTTTCCAGGCCACGCCTTGACGGTCGCGAGCACGGTGCCACGCTCACGCAGGTTGGGATGAAGGCGCAATTGTCTTCGTGACCTCGAAGTTACGCCCCTTGTGAACAACCGCCCACGCGATACGGGCAAGCTTGTTGGCAAGTGCGATCGCCAACACGTTATGATGCAGTCGCTTGACACTCGCCCCATTCCAGCATCACTCGCTGGTGAGGCGGGAGCACGGCCGGACCATTCCATTAGCTGCCGATCGGCGATGCCCGCTCTCGTGTGAAAACGAGACTACATTTCCCCGTACTGAGCCAATCTCTACGTGACCCGAAGCGGCTCTTCTGCAAGTATCGTCGCCTACCGTGTCGCTCAAGCCTTCGCCAACGCACGAGCGGCGCCTAGGCGGAATGCGCCTCATTATCTTTTCCCGTATCGATCATGGCCAGCATCGAGCGGCAGAGCGCCTGGGCGCGACCGATCCTCGGATCACGCTTCATGGGCCTTCCATTCGGCGAGGTGGAACCGCTCGTGCGTCCGCACTGGTGCAATTGTGGAACGCTGAATTCCGACCTCTGTGGCTAA
>JASHYD010001105.1 GCA_030043175.1 Xanthobacteraceae bacterium
CTCAGAAGTTGTAGCTGGTGACCATCTTGAGCAGATACGGGGCAATCAACTGGCCTTCGGTACCGGCATTGTTTGCCGCGTTGGTCCGGTAATAGACCGGAATCTCCACGTCGACATAGAACTTGAGGACGCGGTTATTGGCTTCGTCGAGTACCTTGGTGAGCTCGATACCCGGCGAAATCATCAGCCGGTCAAAACCGCTGTTGAACGGATCGGCGGCATCGCCATTATCGTGATCGCGGTGTGAGGCGATCAGCTGGAACAATGGGGTGATCTTGTCCAAGCCCAGAACATTATACAAATTGTTGTACAGGACGCCGGCGGCCCCATCGACCTGGAACCCAGGCTTGTAAACCTGCACCACCCCTAGATTCCCATCAAAAAAGCCCTGGGGATCTGCGGCAGAGCGGTACAGGAACGGCTGCTGGTATCTGATCTGCGAGAAATACTGCCACGCATTGTCGCCGCTGAGCATTCCTCGATGGAAGCCGCCCAGGATGAGGTCGGTGCTGCCCGTCCCGATCTGGCTGTCGCGGTCGATTCCTGGAGCATTATAGACACCCGTCGGAAGCTTCAGGCCGAATATCACACCGGTTGACATGTCGCTGAAGAAGCCGGTGTACATCCCCATGACTTCCAGGTCGCCGAAGTCGTGGGAATTGAAAGTTTGAACTCCAAGGGGCGATCCAGTGTCGGTGGTGAGGTTACGATTGACATACGGCAATCGAGCCATCACGCCCCATTCGCGGTTGAACATGTACTGAAAGCCAAGGGTATACCAATCGGTAGCGAGCTGCTTGTCCGAATTGGCGCTGGCCGGCGCCTTGGAACTGGCGATCCAGTTCTGATTCTGATCAGAATGCCACCACTCCGTAAATATCCGGCCGCCCGACTCGTTTTCCTGGGGCAACAAGCCGCCGCCGACGTCAAACACGCTGCAGCCGCAGGCGCAAGCGCGGGCCGCCGTAGTGGTAAATCCGAGCAGCGGAATGAACGACACGACAAATGCCGCAATGAACGTCACGAGGGACGTGATGAAATGCCGATTCGCACGGTCCGACTGCAGTTGCAGGATACTCGACATGATAGCCCCGATTAGATTGACCCGCCGCGACGCTGCCGTATGCCGGCGCGAATGCGTGGGAGCGGTGAAGATGTTGCGCATTTTCGGTCCCGTCAGGCCTTCGTGACCTGTCAGAACTTGAGGTTCACGCCGGCGCGAACTGTCTGGATGACCAGGTCCGCGGAACCGTGGAGCGGATTAGCGCCGCCGGTGCTATCGGCGATGGCGCCGAACGCATTCGTCGTCGGAAAGCTCGCGAACAAGTATTCGAGCTTGAACGTCCAGTTGTTTGTCCACGCATGTTCCCAACCGGCGCCGATCGTCCAGCCGACAAGCTCTTTCGAGGCTGTAGCGTTGCCCGCACCCGGCGGGACGGCGCCATCAACATAGCCTTGGGCGTAGCTCACATGGGTGAACGCTGCACCCCCGGTGATGTAGGCGAGGTTGCGATCGGCCGCGACACCAATTCTTGGACGGATAGTCGCCAAGAAATCAGTCGTCAGCGACTGCGTGACCGCGAACGGCGTCACACCGTCACTCAGCGTATTGGTGTTGTTGCTGAAGCTGGGTTGACTGTGGAAGTAATCGAAATCGCCTTCGAGGCCGTACACGATCAATCCGGACTGCCAATTGCAGCCGGCCTGGCCGCCTCCGAGGAATCCGGTGGCGTTTGCTGACCCGGTCCCGGAGTTGCTGACGAGAGCCCCATCCCCCGGCAGCAGGTGGGTTCCGTTGCCGACCGTGGTGGTGAAGTCAGCCCCAGCACCGCCGGCGCCGGCGTTGATCCCGACGTAGCAGCCACTCCAATTGTATATCGGTGTTACAGGGGCCTTCATCGGCATATCGGCTGCCTGCGCAGCGGTCGGCAGGATGACTAAGATAAACGCCGCGGCAGTCATAAAATTGGCAGCACGAGCATTTCGACAGAGCTGATTGTGAAGCGGCGACGATCGCCGAATAGTGATGCGAGCAGACATGATATTTCTTTCCTGATACGTGTCAGAGCATGCGGTCCAGGCGGGAGCGACAGCCGTCACGAGTGACGTGGCGCGCTCTTGCCACGATGGGCCGAAGCCGAAGAGAATTGGAAAGATCGCCGCCTTACGTCCGCGGCAAGTTATGCCGTGGGCGGCGGGCCGCGGGGTCGTGCACTGGCGTCCACCGTGAGTGCCGGCAATCGCCACACCGTGAAGGTCCACGGCACAATCGCGATTATGATGATGTGGAATGCTACGCTCGGAAGGGGCGCTTGCAGTGCGTAACTCGCCCCGGCGAGGCAGAATATGCAGTGAGCGTCGGAGTTTTCCGGCACGCCGGCGGGCGCGGACGCATTGCGTTCGTTGGCAGAGCTGTTGTGGTGGCAAAGCTCGAAGGCAGCCCAGCCTGCATCGGTGGCGGCATTTGCCGCAACGCTACCGATCGCAGCCGCAGACGCGACGCCTTGCAACAGAAGGGCAAAGGTCAGCACAATGGCGGCAAACTTCCTGCCCACGCGCGTCAACCCATGCAACCGCCCAACCATCGTCAATCTTTCGGCCCCACGTCTTAGGGCAAAATACAGGCATAAGGCCTCAAGGCGCAACTCCGAAAGGAGGCCGTTGGTGCCCGCCGCCCGACTCTTCGACCTGATGATTTCAATTCATGTGCCAGTTTTCATGAGAGGTCACCTCTCTGGGTTGAGTCATTGCCAGCACTGCGGATGGCTGCTCTGGGGCGTCAAGAGACTCGCCGACCGCGTGAGCCATGCGGCTTTATATCGGTAACCAGACCAGATGGCGGCCGGCGGTAGGATCTGCCATTACCTTGGTTCGCTTGCGCGCGATTACTTCCTAATCATGTTTCCAGTAATCATGTTTCCCAGAAGTAATTTTTGGTCGCCTGAGCGGGGTTACTCCGCTCCGTTCCGGCACGGCTGTCCGGTGGTCCGGCACTGAGCACCACATCTCGGGCTGAGGTGCATGGGTAATTTGCGTTGCATGGCATCGATCCTGAAGTTTGGTGCGATCCCCACCCCCGAACGCTCCACGACGCCCACCACCGCCTGCCCGCCGGAATGGACGTGGACGTGCTCCACGACCATCTTCTGCTGACCCTTGCCGCGGTGGCGGTTGAGGGCCTCTAGGAGTGTGTCCGAATATTCGTGATCACCAACTTCGACGAGAACTTGATTCCACCGAAGCCGCGAAGAGGAGTCGAATTTTGCATCACCATTCTGGAAACGACCAACAATGAGAATTCCATTCCCAGCGACTCCACGTTTTCCGATTACTCGGACAGGCTGCTAGCAGCGTCGCATAACTGCGGGAGAGCTTATTCGCTTGGGTTAGATTCTCGCCCAGCGGATTTGACTAAACGACTCCAACAATGGCAGCCCCTGCGTCAAGCGGCGGCGAGCAGATCGACGACTTTCTGAATCGCTGCATCGGCGCGATGGTAGGCCGCCTCGAGCCGGCTATCGGGTCGGCGTTGAGCGTCGGGTCGGTGGTGGAAGCGGCTGTTGGCGAGGGGACCGCACAGGCGCTTGTGAAAGAAGAGGAACAGGAGAGCGACGTCGACGCCTTTTGTCGTGAGGCGGTAGGCATAGCGTGGTCCGTCTCGCTCCAGCAGCCCGTGTCCCTTGAGCTTGCGCAGATCGTAGCGCAGCTGGTTTAGGCGATAGCGCTTCTCCGAGAGCCCGAAGGTGGTGAGCACGGCCTCATGGATCTCCTTAGCCGTCCAGCCCCCGACGTGCGTGCCGCCGTGCAAGAGGACCTCCATCAGCCTGATGAGGCGGGTCTCGTGGATGTGCAGCCCGACATGACGGACGAATCGTTACGGTCGGGCAGCTTATCCTGTTCTCGACGCAGACGGGGGATGCCTGGCTGCTCGATAAAGAGGATGGGCTCGCCGCGCCCCTGACACGGGATGGGGATCCCGAACTCGTCCACATCGAAGAGACCGACGCTAACTTCACCATCGAATGGAAGGGGCGCTACCGCATCGAGGGCGATGCAT
>JASHYD010001106.1 GCA_030043175.1 Xanthobacteraceae bacterium
CGAAAGGTTCCTCACCGGCCCCGCACCGCTCAACGGCGGCTCGACATCGGGAAATGTGAGGTGGCCCCATATGCCGGAGAAATCCGGGATCGCGGCCGTGTCCTGCACACCTTTATCGACCGCCCCACCCGCAGACGTTGCCGCTTGCGCACTGGCAGGCGTCGCAGCGGCTAAAAACAAGAAACCGATCGATGTGAAAGCGATCACCGCTGTTGATGCCATGACTCGACCCCCTGTGAATTTGCACAAAGTCATCATCATAGGTATGGCGTCCTAAGAAAATATCAGAAACGCAGCGCTAACATGGGTGACGCATCTCACAGTTCGATTACGATAATTCTCGACCACTGAGTCTGGTCGCCGAAAGGCGGAGCTATTGGCCCAGGTACTCGCGCGCACGAGGCGGCACCCACGCGGGCAAGGAGCGCGTCGATGTCATCACGATCAATGCACCGAAGGTTCGCGACACTAAGAGCGACAGCGCGATGCTGCCCAAGGGCGTGGTCATACCGCAGCGCGCCACTGAGCCCCGCGTGCTATTCACATCACGCCTGCAGCGAGCAAGGTCGCCTCGGCGGTCGCATCCCCTTAATGCAGAGATAAGCCTGCGCACGCGCCAACGAGGCGCGTGCCTTATTCTCCTCGAGGATCACGAATCCGGCGCTGCTCGCGCTCAGCGAGCGCGCCAGCACAGCGCCGATCCGGCCAAAACCGCAGACGGCGACGTGGCCCTTAAGCTGATCGATTTGAGTAGTGATGCGCATAACGCACCGGCCGCCTTCACCCACTGATCAGCGGGCAGCCACCGTCTTTGAGCGGGCGAAAGGCTTCCGCTGCCGGGATGGTGGCGCGCAGCTTGTAGAAGTCACCGAAATATTTCGACTCCTCGGGCTTCTTCACCTCGAACAAGTAAGCGTCGTGAATTTTGCGTCCATCGATGCGCACAATTCCCTTGCCGAACAACAGATCATCGGTCGGCAATTCTTTCATTTTGGCGGCCACCGCTCTGCCTTCGCCGTCCGACTTAAGCGCCTCGATCGCCTTGAGATAATGGATGACCGACGAATAATCCCCCGCGTGGACCATGGTAGGCACTTTGCCTGGCCGCTCCGCCTGCCAGCGTTTGGTCCAGGCTCGGTTATTGTCGTTCATGTCCCAATACCAAGTCTCAGTTAACACCAATCCCTGCGCCGCTGACAGCCCGAGCGCGGCGATATCGGCGGAAAAAAGCAAGAGGCCCGCAATGCTTTGACCTCGCCTGACGATGCCGAACTCAGCAGCCTGCTTGATCGAGTTGATGGTGTCCCCGCCCGCATTGGCGAGCGCAATCAGTTTCGCCTTGGATGCCTGTGCCTGCAAGAGAATGGAGGAGAAATCGTTGGTGTTGAGAGGATGCTTGATCCGACCGAGCACCTTGCCGCCATTAGCCTCGACGACTGCGGCGGTATCGCGTTCGAGGGCCTGTCCGAATGCGTAATCGGCAGTGATGAAAAACCAAGTGTCACCGCCGGTCCTCACCATCGCCTTGCCGGTACCGTGGGCGAGATTCCAGGTGTCGTAGGTCCAGTGGATGGTATTGGCGTTGCATTTTGAGCCGGTGAGGTCCGAAGTTGCGGGACCTGTAGCCAGGTAAAGCTTGTTCTTTTGCCGAGCCACCTCGCTAATCGCGAGACCGACGCCCGAACTCGTTCCATTGAGAATCACATCGACCTTGTCCACGTCGAACCAGTGGCCGGCGATGCCCGATGCGAGGTCGGGCTTGTTCTGGTGATCCGCGAAAATGATCTCGACCTTCATGCCCTTGGCGGCAGCACCGAAGTCCTGGACCGCGAGCCTTGCGGCTGCGACCGAACCCGGGCCGCCAAGGTCGGCGTAAAGGCCCGACATATCGGCCAATACGCCGATTTTGATGACGCCGTCGGTATACTGCGCGAAGGCCGAGCTGCTCGCGAGAGCGGCCGCCATCACGATCAAATTCCCCACCGTTTTCATGCCAATCTCCCGCTTTTGCCGGCGGGCTTGGCCTTGCGTTGACCCACAACGCCTGCCTCCCGCGATCGGAACCAGGCTCGATGTTGCAGCACGCCGATGGCCAAGTCCTGAAAAACTAACGAAATTTGACTGACAAACGCTCTAAATTGACCGAAACTGCGGTCGATCACTCGTACGATGGCGGCGCCCCGCTCAAAATGTTCCGGTTCGAAGGATACACGCTCGACGTCGTGCGCTGCTCTCTGCGAGTGGCGGGTCGCGAGGTCGAACTGCGCCGGAAATCCTTCGAGGTTCTGCGCTACCTCGTCGAAAACCCCGACCGGATCGTGACAAAGGAGGAACTGATCAAGGCGATTTGGCCGGACGTAGTCGTGACGGACGACTCATTGACGCAGTGTGTGAGCGAAGCCCGTCGCGCGCTCGGCGACGGTGGGCAAACCATCATCAAGACGGTGCCGCGCCGCGGCTATCGGTTTGCTGCGCCGGTCTCACGGTTGGCCGCCGATGACGCATCCGGGCTGCTGGCGCTCGAGGCGACACCGCGCGCAGCCAAATCCGACGCCGACCTGCACCGGGAGCCCTCGCCGCCCGAGCGCCCCTCCATCGCCGTGCTGCCGTTCGTCAATCTGAGCGACGACCCGCAACAAGACTATTTCAGTGATGGCATCGTCGAAGAGATCATCACGGCGCTGTCGCATACGAGCTGGCTGTTCGTGATCGCCCGCAATTCGAGCTTCACCTACAAAGGCCGGGCTGTAAACGTGAAGCAGGTGGGCCGCGAGCTGGGAGTGCACTATGTGCTCGAAGGCAGCGTACGTAAGGCGGCAGAGCGGGTGCGCATCACTTGCCAACTTATCGACGCCTCGAACGGGACGCATATTTGGGCGGACCGCTACGACGGCGTCCTCGAAGACATCTTCGATTTGCAGGATCAGGTGACGGCGAACCTCGTGAGCGCGATCGCGCCGAACCTTCAACGGGCCGCTATCGAGCGTGCCAAGCGAAAACCGACCGAAAATCTCAACGGTTACGACTATTTTCTGCGAGGCATGGCAAGCTTTCATCGATGGAACTCGGAGGCAAGCAGCGACGCCCTGCGGCACTTCTACAAGGCAATCGAGCTCGATCCCGAATTCGCGACCGCCCATGGCGTGGCAGCTTGGTGCTATGTTTGGCGTGTCGCCTACGGATGGATGATCAACCCCGCACAAGAAAGCGCTGAAGGCGTCCGGTTGGCCCGGCGTGCAATCGAACTGGGACGCGATGACGCCGTCGCCCTCGGTTGTGGCGGGTGGACTCTCGCTTACGTCGGTCGCGAATTGGAGACTGGCGCCGTCTTCGTAGATCGAGCGCGTACGCTCAATCCCAACCTTGCGCCGACATGGTATTTCAGCGGTTGGGTGAGAGTGTTTCTTGGCGATCCAGAAGTTGCGATCGCACACTTTGCACAGGTTATGCGCCTCAGTCCGCGCGATCCGCTCATATTCCATATGCAGAACGGGACCGCTTGGGCCCATTTCTTCGCCGGTCGTTGTGACGAGGCGCTGTCATGGGCCGAACGGGCTTTACAGGAAAGCCCGAATTGTAAGCCGGCGCTACGCATCGGCGCGGCAAGCAAAGCGCTCCTTGGACGGATGGAGGACGCGCGGATAACCATTGCGCGCTTGAGCCAAGTCGACCCCGCATTTCGCATTTCCGATGTGAGGAAAGTGGCCCCGTTCCGCAGGCCTGATGATCTGGCGAAGTTCGAAGAGGGCCTCCGCAAAGCCGGGCTCCCGGAGTGACCGACAACCATCTGAGCGCGTCCACCTCGACGGCTCAATGCGGTGCGCTGGCAGTTGATGTGAAGCCGCAGATGTCGGCTTGGTTTTCGGAATGATCGCCCGCCGCAGCCACCAACGCTCCCGCTGAAATAACGAGGCTCCGGCACGTATCACTAGCGCCACTTGACCGCGCGGAAGGAGGGCTATGACCGCAATTGGCCCACAGCCCCTGTGCCGCTCGATCGCGTTAGCACGCCAGCTATCGAAGGTGCTTCGGACCAAGATGTGCCTTTAGACAGTGGATCGTCGGGCCGAAACCGCGGCCGTCAGAGCGACGGCGAGCGGGTCGCAGGCGAGCACCGTGAGGGCGATCAGCCATTGGATTGCACGCTCGCTTTCGGTGGACGCTCACGAGTTCGGGACATACCGGATGGGCGCAGCCTCGGTTTCGGCCTCCCGCCCTTTGGCGACCACTGATGCGCGTGCCGGCTTCGCGGTTTCGCTCATCCACGAGGCCCGCGCGGGCCTGGCCTTGGCCTTCTATCGCGGAGAGCGCAAGCCGTGTGCCCGTCCACAATGTCCCGCTCGCTCGGTGGCCGCGGTCGGCGCCCCTGAAACGGGAGCGTCGGTGCTCGCGCGACTGCTACTAGTGGAGGTGTTCGGTGCTCGATGGGAAAGTTTGATTTACTGGTTTGATTGTTTGCTTTGTGGATTTCGTCAGCTTCACCTCTTGAAAGAGCGCCGCGAGTCGGTTGAGAAGCGCGTGGGACTCCGACCAAGGCGTTAAGCCGCTTGAGCGATAGCAACGAGACCAGACCCCCGCCTACGCTCGGACCCAAGGTCATGGCGGTCATCGGCCGGGAGCTGCGCTTGCTGTACGCCGACATTGTCGCTGAGGGTGTGCCGGAACGCTTTGCCGAGATTCTGCGCAAGCTCGACGAGCCGAGCAAGGAGGCGGAGCCCCGATAACGCTCGTAGTCCGCAAGCAGCGCGCTCAAGGCGGTAACGCGCATCCAGAAGACGGCGCGCAATAGCAGCGTATGGGCGTCGGGCGCGCCGAACTCTGCAAGCAGAAATTCCCCCTCGCGTGCCAGGAATTTGCGGATCATTCCGCAGGGTTATTGGCGACACGACGGAGCTGATCCAAACTTAAATTTATTGCTGGTCCTCTTGGCCTGGTCGTTCTCCTTTAAAGAAAAGCGCCCCGCCCGTATGCGAAGCGTCGTGCGTCAGTGGGGATAGGTATTCTCCGCAGTTCCTTGACGTCATTTCGCAGCGCCGCCGTGCTGGTGAACCCCAAGGCCGCAGCGGCGTTAGCGAGACCGCCATAGAGCAAGCGGAGCGTTGCT
>JASHYD010001107.1 GCA_030043175.1 Xanthobacteraceae bacterium
TCACCGAAATCCGCGCCGCACATCCCGACCGGATAAAGCCCCCGGGCAACAAGCTTCGTCTTGACCTCAGGTGCCTGCATTGCGGCGGTAAACCAGCCGGCAAGCTGGGAGACCGCATCCTTTGGCGTCTTCGCTGGCGCAAACAACCAGAGCCGAACCTCACTCTCGTAGTCCTCATAGCCGCTTTCGGCGACGGCCGGCACGTCGCGGAGCGGCTCGATCCGGGTCCTTGAAGCGGTAGCGAGCGCGCGCAGGTTGCCGTCCTTCAAACGCTCGGCCAATGCGACGTAGGTGATGACCCCCGACGTGACATGCTCTCCCAACAACGCATTAACCGCAGCAACTTGGCTGGGATACGGGACGTATTTCATATTGACGTTGGCGGCGAGCTTGAGCATCTCAACCGCGATGTGTGAGGACCCTGTTGGCCCAAAACTCGCCATCGTCAAGTCGCCGGGCGAGGTGCGTGCTGCGCTCAATAGATCAGCAAGTGTGCGGTAATGTGAGGTGCTGCTAACGACAACGACCTCCGGCAACCTTGCGAGGTAGCAAACCGGCTCGAAGTCCGTCAGTGGATCATAGTGCACCTGCCGAACATACGGATTGATGATAAATACGTTCGAAGTCATCAGCAGGGTGTTACCATTGGGTGCAGCGTGCAATACATCTTCGGCTCCCATTGTTCCATCCGCCAACACGCGCGTTACGATCTCAATCATCGGGCCATGCGCTTGGCTGAACGCCTCGCTGATCTGTTCTGCAAATTGACGGGCCACGGTGTAGGCGGGGCTAGCCGAAGGAACCGCAACTACGACCTTAATCGTTCTCGCCGCCTGCGACCACGCGCTGTGGCCAGAAAAAAGGATGCTGGAAAAGGCAGCGGCTACGCCGGCCGCCAAATGCAAAAATAGCCAGTGAGGGAGCTTCACGGAGTGCCTCCCGTGTGACATCGGAGACCGCAACGCAATCGACCGCGTAAGCCGACCAAGTGTCAACCAATTTTTGGATTGCTCGCCCGCCGACGGCATCCCTGGTGCCCCTTGCCTCGCGGGCACTGTCCCGCTGGCAGCTCTAACGTACGCTACCAGTTTACTCCGGCATTTGAAATGAGCGTGATGGTAGGTCGTGGCCCTTAGCCGCTGTGAACCCTCGATCGCGTCACCACGGCAGCTATCGCAGGCGTTACGGACCAAATGCGGCCTTAGAGACTGGATCGCCGCGCCGACGCTGCGGCGGTCAGCGCGATGGCGAGCGGATCGCAGCACAGTACCATGAGGCGATGAGCCACCGGATCGCCCGCTCGCTATCCCCACCGACTCCGATCAATTCGGCCGGGTAGCACAGTGGCATCGCCTCGCTCTCGGCGATCGACGCCCGCACCCCTGGACGCTACCGCGCTCCACCTTGAGGCCGGTAAACGCTTCTGCGGCTTGCTGGTGCTCGACGACGTGGGCTCGGCGATGCCCCGGAGGGAATCTGGATCGCGTGCGACCGGATCCACCGAGGCCTGCGAGGGGGTCACGCCGAGCCGCTCGCTGCGCAAAGCGAAGAGCTTGGGTTTCGTCCCGGACTGACACCAAAGCCGCCCCCCGGCAACGGGCCGGCTAGAGCCGTTGCGTTGGCCGCTGTAATATGCACCCGTTCTCTGTCGGAGGAATTTCGATGAAAATGATTTTCTTAATCGTTGCCGCCGGATCTGCGGTCGCCCTCGCTGTTTTCAGCATGCAGCCGCTGTACACGGTCCATCAAGCTTCGTCGGCGGTGGATTGCGCCACCGCCAACTGCACCGTGGATTGCGCGACCGCGACCTGTGCTGTCGTTCCCGCCGCCCTGCCGGTCGCTCTTTTCCCTTCCGAGTTCACCTCCGAGTTCGTTCCTGCGGAGCCGTCCGCCCCTGAGCCGTCCGTCGTGGAGCCAACCGCGGCCGCGGCGACATGCGCAGCCCCGTCCTGCGCTACGGACTGCCCGACCGAGGGCTGCACTGTCAGTCCTGCGGAGCCGCCCGTCGGCGACCCACCCAATTGAACCTACATAGCTCGCGGTCGATACTGCTGGGCATGGAAAGAAAGAAGCCCGGACCGCCGCCGACGATTGTCTGGAAAGTCTACAAGATTGCCAGCAAGGCTGTCTGGCTGGGCGACAAGGCAACGAAAAGCCGAGGCACAGGATTGCGAACGCAGGCGCATGCGGCGGCGCAACGTCTAGTTCGCTTCGCGCAGCTCATGCGGGACCGAAAAGAGATGACGATCGGCTTGATGCGGTCCGCGATCGGCAAAACGCGCGGTCTCGTCCTCCGGCCGTCGCTGGTGCTGGAATATCTCCACTGTTGCGGGAAACACGGATACACTGCGCCTCCAGACACGAGAAAGACGCCCTGATCGCTGCGGCCAGGTTCGTGAGCGAGTACGCCATGCCGACAGCGGAACGCACCTATGGCGATGCTGCCTGTCCGGAAGCAGACCGCAATCTGACGACACTGGCCCACTGGATTGCGAAGCAGCGACCGAATGCAGTCCATGTCCCGGGACATGCAGAGGAATATCCGCCTTCCTGGTGACCGCTGACGCCATCCATGAAGCATGCAAAGCGCTGGCGACGCGCCAACGCAGCTTGTAGAGACGTTTGTTGAAGCTGAACGGCTGTTTTCTGTTGCTGCGATTGGGAATGACCGGCTTGGTGCCGCGCTCGCCTAACTCCTCGCGGAGTTCAGTGCTGTCATGCGCCCTGTCGCCGAGCAAGCATTGTGGTGACTTCACTCTGCGGAACAAGCGCTCGGCGATTGGGCAATCGTGTGCTTCGCCTGCAGTAGCAAAATGGCCATTAGCCGCCCTTTAGCATCTGCGAGTGCATGAATCTTCGTGTTGCGCCCTCCGCGCGAACGGCCCACAGCCTGTTTTTTCTCCCCCCTTTTGCCCCCGCAGCCGAGCGGTGGGCTTTGATATGCGTGGAGTCGATCATCTGGGTCTCGGCGGATCGCCCGCACCCAGCCAGTTCCCGGAACAGGTTTCTCCCATACCCGCGCCGCGCCCAGCGCACGAAGCGGTTATAGATCGTAGTCGGCGGACCATATTCGGGCGGGCAATCGCACCAGCGGCAACCGCTCTTAAGAACATAAACGATCCCGCTGATGACCCGGCGATCGTCAACCCGCTCAACACCGCGCACATCGGTCGGCAAATGCGGCTCAATCCGAGCCCACTGCTCGTCGCTCAGCCAAAACAAATTCCCCCGCATGATCCCGACCCGCTTCCAAAAACGAATCAGGACCGTATGGTCAGGCTGAAAAAGTTAATGAGTTTTGACCCTAGCCTTCTCCCAGCTAGGCGCTCTGCTGCTCATACTTGAAATCCAACGCTTCGCTGACCTGGTCGATTGCTCAGTCCACTGAAAGCCGGGCAGTAGTCATCTCCCTTACCAAGATCAACCGCAGCTAAGGTGCTGCCTGATAGTTTACGCTCGGAAACGGTTATCAGCTTCGTTGATCGGCGGGTATGCAAAACTACTTGCGGGACAGTTAGAAAACTCTGCCGCGTTGGCGGCAGGGAGAACTCTCACATGTGTGTAATCTCGTTGTGCAGGGTCCCATGTGGACTTGACCTTGTCGAACTTGTAGCCGGGCGCGTTCTTGAGCGCATCTTTTGTTGCATTCATGGTCAGGTACCATTTGCCATCCTCCGGATCGTGAGTGTTCTGGTCACCTCGAACTGCCCCGCGAAGCTTGTCGCGCCAGAAAGGTTCGGCGTTCTTGCGCCGCGTTGCCTCGACTAAACGTGTGGCTTGCGGCATGTCGCGCTCCCTTTGGGGCGGAGCGCGAACTGGTGTCTCAAGCACAGTGCGGGGTATACGTGCGCCGACTGACACGTTGAAGTTCGGACTGCTTACTCGCGGAGCGTTTCGCTCATTGATGATCACTTCGTGTATTCGGCTGCGCTTCTGCGGTGTGAGATTGATATTGGCCCTCATCCCAGCTGCACCCCCCTTACGAGCAAAAAAATGAAAACGCCCGCGGCGCGAGCCACCCCGTGCGCGCCTCGATTGATTGGCACATCGACGGAATTTGACTTTATTTTTCGCGGCCTCTCCATTAATGAGTAGGAGAAGGTGAAACACTATCGAATGAAGAACAGTCGATCGACCTCCCATCGGTGCCAAAACTCGTGCGTAATCGAGCCGTCGCGGTGCTTTCCACCCGCCGCCGCCGCGAGCCAAGCAACCACAGCACCGATCATCAGCGAGGCGCCTATCATGAAAGCAAGTATAACTGCGCCGCGTCGGGTTCTCGAAATGGCCGCCCTGGAATCGGCGAACGCCTTGTCAACCCGAGCTTCGGCCTCGGGCTGCGCAAGACCGGCCCGCATCATAACTGCCCGCACGAGATAGCTCCGGTCATCCGGCGTTGTGTCGCTACGACTGAGACCGGTAAAAATAATCCGGGCAGCTTGGGCCCGAAGCTCAGAATGGTTGACATCGGCAGCACCGGGCGTTGGATCAGACCGTAACAACCGGTCAAGCTCGAATGCGAGGAATGATTCTGCATTGGAGGCCGAGGGGACCGCGCCGCCAGAGAGCGACACACTGGTTCGAGGCATGGCGAATGTGATGGCCGCGCCGAGTAAGACAGCGAGTCCCCAAACAACGAGACCGTGGGTCCCGTCGCGAAACTCCAATTCGCGAGCTGTTGCACCGCTAACGGTCGGCCGAAACGCACCTGCCAGATAGCCTCCGATGGCAAAACTGGCGAGAGATGTCAGCAGCAACCAGAGCCCACCTAAGAGGGCGAGAACGGATGACGTGTCCCGCCAGGTTGCAGACGGCGAGAAAACGGCCAGGCCGATACCCGATCCAAAGGTCAGCAACAGGAATACAATCGAGGCAGCAACAATTGCGCCAGCAACGATTGGCGTCCAATGTAAATCAAGTTGGGAACTCCCGATTATGTGAGGGGTTGGCGCCGATGGAACGTCCCGATTGACAGGTGAGGTCATTGCAGCCGGTCTCAGCGAAGCCCGAGGAACGACAAGATGAACATGATCACGACAATCAATCCAACTAGGTAGATCAGACCGTTCATTGTCGCCTCCGGCTTACGAGTGGGGTGGTACGCTACGGCTGGTAGCTAGGTCACGTGCGAGATCAACGTCGGAACCAACCGTCGGGTTCCCGACTTAGTCTGAGGTTTTTTTTCACCTGTTCTTGCCTCTTTGCTCAGATACGGCTGCATCGCGGAAACAGCGGTTTGGCTTTCAGCGCTCCCTACCCGCCACGTCGATATTGCGCCAACCAGCCATTAATCGTCGAACGGTTGATACCAATCGCGCGAGCTACGAGTATTCACGTGAGTCATATTCGCTTCATCCTCTCAAGGCAGTCGACTTACTTATGTACTGATTAATAAAGGTGGATTCATCCGAGTAGCTACCAGAAGAAAACTTCGGCTCACCAAGTGGAAAACGGGCCCGCGAATGGTGAGCGCCAATATGGCAGGCGGTCGTGTGGACGCTCATAGCGGGCTACGGCCTCGGGACCGCGGCGTCTGAATTTGATGGCCCCTTGTGGCTCGCCGCTCATCAGGACGATAAACTCCGTGCCCTTGCCGGTCTCCGGGCTCAACGCCTCGTCAGAGATGATCAGCGAGGATCGTGGCGACGCCAATGCTGCGATGCTATCAAGCACGTCCTGTGGAATGGCTATCCGATCGAGGGCTGCTTTCGCGCTGGCTGTGTCGATCGGGATCGGCTCGCCGCCTCGCCCGCCGCGTCTGCGCGTGGCGCCGTAGGGCTCGGCCACGCCGCCGTCTGATCCGCTCGCCAACGAGACCACGCTCCATCGCATGTCACTGTCCCCGATGCGCTTCAGGGCGGTAAAGACATGCGTACCGATTGGGCGATCAGCATCTTGGATCGTGACGGGACTCTCCAGGATCGGCTGAAAGGCTTGCCGGACATAGAGGCGCTGGGCCTTGCGGCTGATGAACACCGATACCGGTTCGAGGTCACGTGCTGCCTCGCGTGCTGCCTCGGCCGCCGCGACCCGCATCTTTTCCGCTTCGACGGCAGCTTCGCGCGCAGAGGACGCGGCATCGAGCTTTGCTTGCAGCTCGGCTTTGGCGGCGGCCACCTGCGCCTCGAGCTCAGCGACGTTCGCGCCGGCCTTCGCCTTGGCGCCCTCGTCGGCTGACTCTGCGGAGGCGACCGCACGCTCAGACGCCGCCAACTGCGCCTCAGCTTTGCGCTTGAGACTTTCTTCCGCGCGTACCTGCATCATGGCGCGTGCTACTTCCCGTGAGGCGGCCGCAGCCGCGACTCTTGTCTGATCGGCCTTGCTGGCCACCGCAGCCGCTTCTGCGGCCCGGGTGGCAGCCACAGCGCCCGCCCCTAGCTTCGGCGAGAACAGAGCAGGATCGGAGATCTCGACGGGCGCCACGTCGCTCGGCGCCACAATCACCCGCATGCCCAACCTGGTCACGTCGAACAGGCACGCGGCAAAGTCGTAGGGCATGCGGATGCAGCCATGCGACGCCGGATATCCCGGTAGAGGGCCGCCATGGAGTGCGATGCCCGACCAAGTGATGCGCTGCATGTGCGGCATGTAGGCATCGTCATACAGATTCGAGTAGTGCTCAGCCTCTTTAGCCGCCTTGGAGGAGATGGATGAGACTGCAAATCTTCCGTTCGTAAACGACGGGCCGAGAAACGCGTTCGCGAGACAGACAAGGCCTGACCTCCCCGCCATCGCCGAGCCGCATTTGGTGGTGCGCCGGGCGCGAGGTACGCGGCCTAGCGATAGCCTGCGGCCGTCATTGCGCTGTCACCCGGCTCGGCATATGGTTCGTTATCACCGGCAGCGACCCGTCGGGCGTCGGTGGCTGAGAGACTAGTCGCGCTCCCGCCTGGATAGGAAGGGGGGCGACGCATGAAAACCCGCGTCATCATCGAATACGACTTGCCGCCGGGCGACAGCGTAGTGCTCCGCGACCGGGAGGAGCAACGTTGGATCACCAGTGAGACGGTGCTCGGCTTGTCAGGCTCGGCAATCATAAAGGTTGAGCTACTGAACGGACCGTTGCTGCCGGCCGTGGCGCCGCTTTCGCGCCGGACTCCCTTACGCGATTAATCGTGAGCGGCAGGGGCGACTCCGTAACGCGAGCCGGCGGTATTGTACTAGTGCCGGGAACCCGACTTATCCGCAAACGTTTGTACCTTTGCGCGCGGGGGAACACCCTCGTGCGTGGCCTCGGCGGCTTGGTCCATAACACGCACCCTTGGCGCCGAGGTCCCGCGCCGTCGCCGAGCCGCGGTCGGGCGCGCCGTGTGAGCTACCTCATGTCAGCTTGGGATTGCGCGCGTTGCACCCCATCCAAGTCACCGTGCGTAGGCCACGGCTTCCCCCCCACCCCCAAACTCCCCGCGAAGCCGTGGC
>JASHYD010000111.1 GCA_030043175.1 Xanthobacteraceae bacterium
TATCAACGCATGGTGGACGTTTATCCGATCGTCTCGATCGAGGACGGATTCGCGGAAGACGATTGGGACGGCTTTCGGGCGCAAACAGCCCTGCTTGGAGATCGGATACAGATTGTCGGTGACGACCTGTACGTGACCAATCCGCGGTTTATCCGACGGGGCATTGAGGAGCGCGCAACGAATGCGGTTCTCGTCAAACTGAATCAGATTGGCACTGTTTCGGAAACGATCAAAGCGATTGACATCTGCCGAGAAGCCGGATGGCGATATATCATTTCGCACAGGTCCGGCGAGACCGAGGACACCTTTATCGCCGACTTCGCCATAGCCATGGGGGGTGGACAGCTTAAGGCGGGGTCGCTGTCTCGCGGCGAGCGGCTAGCGAAATACAATCGATTGCTGGAGATCGAGCGGGAACTCGGCTCGTCGGCCATTTACGAAGGTCCCTTCCTAAATCACGAGACGATAGCGCGTTCGAGGAGCGGCCGAGTCCCAACGTAGCGGTCCGTGGGACATGCGTTGGGCAGCAGGCATCCATTGGGAGGACCGGCATGACTGAAACATTACCGCGATCGAAAACAAAATCGCGAGGCGGCTTGGGCCGCGGGCATCCTGGGAGGAAGACGGCTCAGCCGCTCAAGTCATCGATTGCGGCTCAGTCCCATGTCCTGCTTCCTCGAATTTTAACGCTTGAAATTGCCAGGGTCACTGAGCAGGCGGCTATCTCGGCGGCGCGATTCCGTGGCGGAGGCAGCGAAATGGTCGTTGATCAGGCGGCGGTCGATGCCATGCGACGCGAACTGATGAAACTGGCGATCGACGGTACTGTCGTGATCGGCGAGGGCGAGCGGGACCAGGCGCCAATGTTGTTTATCGGCGAGAAGGTCGGCAAGGGAACCGGCCCCAGAGTCGATATCGCTGTCGATCCCCTTGAAGGCACAACTTCTTGCGCCAAGGACATGCCGGGTGCCATCACCACGATAGCTATGGCTGAAGGCGGGACCTTACTCAACGCGCCGGACGTTTACATGGAGAAGATCGCAATAGGCCCGGGCTATCCCGATGGCGTCGTCGATCTCGATGTGCCTCCTGAGGAAAACATTGCGGCTCTCGCCAGGGTTAAGGGTGTGAACATCAGCGCGATCACGGCGGTCATTCTCGATCGACCGCGCCATGCCAATCTGATCGCTGCGGTCCGCCGTGCCGGTGCGGGGGTGCGCCTCATTACCGATTGCGATGTCGCGGGGGTGATCCACGCCGCCCAACCGGAGGCGACTGATACGGATATCTACATGGGCATCGGCGGGGCTCCGGAGGGCGTGCTTGCCGCAGCGGCCCTGCGCTGCGTCGGTGGACAAATGCAGTGCCGGCTTGTGCTTGACACGGTGGAGAAGCGCGAACGCGCTGCGAAAATGGGGATCGACCCGGCGGGGAGAAAATATCGGATCGAGGATCTGGTCAGAGGAGACTGCGTCTTCGCGGCGACTGGTGTCACAAGTGGCTCGATGCTGCGAGGGGTGGCATTCCGCAACAGCGGCATCGAAACGGAGACAGTGGTGATGCGCTCGGCAACCGGCACGGTGCGCTGGATTAGGGCCGAGCATAAGCGTCACGAGAAGCTTTGCCTCGACTAGCGCGCCTTGAAGAAGCGCGAGGGTAGACGCCCGATCAGTCGACGAAACGAAGCTATGTACACCAGACCGACCTCCCGCAAGGTGCCGTGCTCGCAGGCGCCATTACAGGACAGGAAAATCATCGACTGAATCGTTCAGTAGGCCGGCTGACAAAAAGGCGATGCGTATGGTAGCGAATCTGGCACAAAACGTGGAACGGGCGATGAGCAAACTAAAATCGCTCCGTGATGACGGCGATCTCGGAGTTGTTGAGGCGGTTGCTTGCGGCAAGGCCGCGATTCCGGCACTGCGTGAGCTGCTGTTTCAAGGGGACCCTAGTGGCCTATTTCGACCGCGCTGTCGAGCGACACAGGCGTTGGCCTTGCTCGACGCACATGAGGTGCTGATCGAATACCTGCACATCGAGGTCTTGATCGAAAGCATGGACGATGGCCGCGGCGCCGCCGATCCGGCGGAACGTTTGGGCGATGATGCGGTGATCAACGCCGCCGCTGTGGCGGTGGCGGACGTGCGTGACGAACAGGTGTTTCGGCTTCTGCGAGAGCTTGCCAAACGGCCGTGCCTCACCGGTGTGATCAGCGCCTTGGGTTCATTTGGCCGCATCGAGGCGATACCATTGTTGATTAACGCGCTTGAGCATGATGCAAGTAGGCCAACGGCCGAAAGAGCGTTGAAAAAGCTCGGTGCGGCAGCCCGGTCAGGGTTAATAGCTTCGGCAAAGTTACCGTTACCGTCGAAAGAACATGAAAGCGTTGCGAGTTTGCGACGGCGCAGGAGCTCACTCCAACTGTTGAATCAAATCGGCATTTTGCGACAGATGTGGTCAGAACTGCGGTGTCTGATGAGCGACGAGGATGCGCGGATTTCGACAATTGCCTGCGAAATTGGTGTGCTCAACGCTCATCCAGATGAAAAGTACGATGTCGTCCACCGTCTGATCGACCTGTCGGCTGAGGCTGATTGGATGGTGCGCGAGGACGTAGAAGATTGCCTCGCCGACTATTTCGAGGGTATGCGATCGGACGGGGGGCAGAGGGGCAGGTCGCCTTCCTTTCGGGAGTGAAGCGCTCTGACGAGGGCTGATTCAGCCTCGCTACGAACGCCGTGCGACTGGGTTCGGTCCCTCGCTCAATTGGGACTGCGCTCCCGTTGTTGTTCGTGCATATCGCCGAGCGCGCCGCGAATGCTGGATAGGGCGGCGGCCCGGCGGAGGCGACGGCAAGTTCGTCGCAGTCGCGGGGAGGGGCTGATGGTAGCGGGTACTCTTCCAAATTCACGGTTCACCGTTGCGTTCTTACGGAGTGGTGAGGTGCTCCACGTTCGACCCGCTCCGACCGGAGAGCGTGCCGTGAGAATCGCCCTGTTGATGCTCGCCACGATGGATGCACTCCAAGGCGGAGACCAACTGGTCGTAATGGAGGATCAGGACGGCCGGACTCGCCAGACGGGCGCGTTCGATTTCCGGCCGCCGCCAACTGATTAGAAGGGGGGGATATGAAAAAGCGTCCGATCACGCATGAGCAACTGGCGGCCCAGCCGTTCGAGCCTGTGCCGGAGTTCGCAAATTTGAACTCAAAGCCGACGGTGAGGGAGCGGCACGAGCGACAGTTGCACGATATCGCGGTTGTGTCGCGCATGGCCATTCACCTCCTTGGCCTGCCAAAGTCTGAGGTCGTCCAGATCCTACGGAGCATGGTTGCGGAAAACAACAACGCCAAGTCTGCCGACGAGATGCTCCGGACTTTCGTGAAGGGGCGAGAGATGGCGCAGGCTCTGGTCAAGGTCATTGAAGCGGCGGAGACGCGTTTCGCCGTAGCAATGGCGAACGTCGTCGATCAGGACGGTACGGTGCGCGGCACTGTGCATTAAGCGATCCAAGCTTTCCGCGCCGTCGTGCGATGACGGCGCAGAGGGGGCGGGCTCGCCGCCGGGGGCGAGCGTGTCCAAGGAATTTCCAACATGCGTTTTCAATCAGATCCAAACCTGAAGCCCACCGAAATTCAGCCTCCCACCACCGAAGAGCGCACTCCAGGAGTGCTCGCTCGCAAGCCAGCCACCCGCGCGCGGCTGAGGCGCGCGCTGCGAAAAGGCGGCACGATGGTTCTGAACGGCGGCATGCTCGTGCTGAACTTGCAAAAAAATAACGGGCTCCTGATCACGTCATCGTCGCTCGAGAAACGAATATCGCTGGCGATTGCATTTCTGATCACATTCTGCATTGGTGTCGCAGCCGCCTTGGTTTGGCGATCCTCTAGCCAGGTCTTCTCCGTTCCGCAGTCGGCTTCAGCCCCCGTTGCCCTTTCCCCGATGGAACACCGGCTCGAAGCGATATCATCTGGTCTCGCGGTAGTTCAGCAAAGCGTCAACGAACTCTCCAGTGGCCTCGGACAAATGAGTCGCGAGATTACCAATCTGCAGACGACCGAGCAGGCTCTGTTTGACAAGGTTTCAGAGCCTCTGCAGCAACCGCCGGCCGCGCCACCCGCCAGGTCCGCACCGCGGCCGTCTCAGGCACCGACCCGGCGCATTGACGGCCAATTCCTCAGCCCGTTTGGTCAAAAAACCCATCTGACCGCCTTTTCATGCGGCCTCTTGATGATAATAACGCAGAAGCCCGCCCAATCGCTCGCGGCATCGGACGCGCCGCTCACGATCGAGGTCCCGGTTCCGAGGAAATAGCAGAACGTTGCCCTTTCCTTGGTGGTTGCGCTCCTCATGGTAGTGGCCAACGTATTCGCCCAGGGCCCGCCGAAGCGAACGCTCGCCAAAGAGAATAACCTTGGACAAGCACTCTTCTTTCACCGATCTGACCCAACGCTCCGCGTAGGCATTCAGGTTCGGGCTCCGCGCACGCAGCGCCAATGGTTCAACCTGACCTGACGCAATGATGGCCCGGAACGACTGGGTAAATTTCGTGTCGCGATCATGCAGGAGATAGCGCAGTCCCGTAGGATCCCGCATCCTTCCATGGTCACGTTTCGTGCCATTTGCTTCATCCATGGTTCGTTGGGATGGATGGTGATCCCGGCGATGTCCACCCGGCGGCTCTCGAGATGGATGAAAAATAGCACGTAGTAGGTCATGAGCCCGCGCAGAGTGAGCACCTCCGCGGTGAAGAAGTCGGTGCCCGCCAGCAGCGCCAAGTGGGCGCGAATGAACGCCGACCAGGTGGTCGTGCGCTTGCGCTCCGGCGCCGGCGGCCCGCGCCGGGCGCTGCAGGACATTGCCGACCGTCTGATCGCATACACGATATCCCAGATTGGCCAACGCTCCGGCAATCCGGTCATAACCCCAGTCCCGGTTCTCCTCGGCCAAACGAACGATCAGTTGCTCGACCTTGCGCGTGACCCGCGGCCGACCTGGGCCGCGACGAGCTTTCGAGCTATCGAACTTGTGGGCGACCAGCTTGCGATACCAGGCCAGGATGGTGTCGGGCTTAGCCACAGCTGCGACCTCGGCGAGAGCCGTGAGGCTTATCGAATCACCAATTCAGTGCGCTTTATAACGTTGGAAGCGGGCACGGGAAAGCTGGGCCACAATGCGTCGCCTAGTTGCCTGACGGATGTTCTCGTTTTGTTTCTACTGCCGGCAAGTCCAAGGGGGAAGCGCGCGATGGTACCTGAAGACCTGCCCTTCAAAGTTGTCCGGATCAGTTCTGAGGATGAGGTGATAGCTCCGGCTAACCGACCTACTTGTGGGCAGGGCAGCCTATGAGACCGCCGTCAGGCTCTATGCGAGGGATGTGATCCAGTATCGGGAAGGGGCGAGAATTATTGCGTTCACCGAACCGAAAATGTCATGAGCTTGGCATGGACGCGTCATGAAGGGGGTATTAACATCTTTTTTTGGCCCCGGCACCCTCAGCAAACTGGTCGGGGCTTTTTTTTTGGCACGCAAATGCCCCCGACACAGAAAAGCCCCGACCAGGAAGGTGCGGGGCGAAGTCCAAGATCTCTCACATTTATGAGATCGGCGCTGCCGGGGCATTGCCGCTCAAGGGCGAGCGTCGTGTAGCGGTTGACCCTTGAGCACGGAGTTCGTCAAGCGCTTGCTGCATGCGGCAAGTTGGAATAAGCGGCCCCCGTTATTTCAGGCTAGGTGAACGACGAAACCGCCGAGCCACACGAGCCCAAGGATCGCGGCGATAATCAGCGGAGTGTCGGCCGGTTGGTAGCGGAGCATGGGTTTCACTCCCGGTGGATAGTGTGCCTGTCGCCGAGCACGTGGCACACAGCCCCGATGGCGACGAGGGTTCCGATGACAATATACGTAAGCATCGTTGACATGTAGTAAGAATTTTTTCCAGCGGCTATGCGAAAATTGCATACAAAAATTTTTTCCAACGGGTCATTACCGTGTGGCGTACAGGAACAGCAATACAGCGGCCTGCTCTCGCCTCTCTAGCTTTAGCAAAAACTAGCCTTAAGATTGCCTTTATTCCGGCATGAAAATAATGACATTGTTCTGGACAAACGGCTCCGACATTACCACATCCCCCTTCTACACCCCAAGGTCGGGGCCGTTTGCGTGCGATCTCCCCTCCATACCTTTCATGGCGGTTCGCGTTGCCGCCGCCCAAACACAAGCCCCAAGCCTCAGCGGAGCGGCACACCGCGAGAACGACGGGGACAAAATTTCCGCCCGTCGCGCGAGAGACCAAGATTATTTCCTCACTGCTTT
>JASHYD010001108.1 GCA_030043175.1 Xanthobacteraceae bacterium
GACCAATCCCAATTCGAACAGGTGATCGTCAATCTTGCGGTCAATGCCCGTGACGCCATGCCCGAGGGCGGTAAATTGATTTTGCGGGCCACCAATGTCACTGCCGCGGAGTCTCGGCATCTCGCCGCCAAGAGCGTACCCGCGGGTGAATATGTTCTCGTGGAAGTCAGCGACACCGGGACCGGGATAAAGCCCGACATCATTGATCACATCTTCGAGCCGTTCTTCTCCACCAAGGAGGTCGGCAAGGGCACCGGGCTTGGCCTCTCTACGGTCTATGGCATCGTCAAGCAGACCGGCGGCTTCATCTATCCCGATTCGGCAATCGGAAAGGGCACGACTTTCCGTATCTTTCTGCCCCGCCATGTTGCGGGGAGCGATTCTTCGACGGCCGCTCAGGAAACAGTGCCGGCCGCAGGCTCGGAGCAGAGCGTCCCCGCCCGCAAGGCGGCGCCGAATCCGGCGGACGACACCGGGCAGGGCACAATCCTGCTGGTCGAAGATGAAGAGGGCTTGCGCGGTCTTAACGCGCGCGGACTGACCTCCCGAGGCTATACGGTGCTCCAGGCGGCCAACGGCCTTGAAGCGGTCGAAGCGTTCGACAGCTACTTCGGCAAGATCGATCTGGTAGTTTCCGACGTGGTCATGCCGGAGATGGACGGACCGACCTTGCTGACCAAGCTGCGCAACCGCGATCCGGACGTCAAGATCATTTTTGTATCAGGCTACGCTGAGGAGGCCTTCGAGAAGAACCTCCCCGAGGGCGAGAAAGACAAATATAATTTCCTCGCCAAACCGTTCACTCTCAAGCAGCTCGTCGCGGCGGTGAAGGAAAAGATGGGCAATTAGCGTCTTGCGAGGATTCCCGCTACCGGGGGCGACGTTGCACCGGCAATTTCGATATTGCGAGCAGTGTTGATGCGGTGATCGTGCAGCGTCGCGCACTTATCCGATCTCCATTGCCTCACTTAGAGCGCACCCAACCGTTTCGAACTGGTTAGCGGGAAAGCAGTCGAGCGCCTCCGCGCGCGCGGCCCGCGGGCGGACTTGAACGGGCGGTGGCATCCCTCCTCTTTGCCCGAGAGCATGCGTGCGGTGCGCCAGGGGCTCCTCCTGCAGTGCCAGTTCCGGGTTGCCGATCAGCTGCGCTCGGTTCGCTAGCCGATCGAGCGGCGAGCCCCAACAGTTGCTGCGACCTCTTCGTCGCTCGCTCAGGTAGCGGCCCAGCAAAAAATCTGCGCGCGCCTGAGCTTGCCTAGCGCGTGTTGGCTCCGCTCAAAAGTGCCTTGACGATATCACGCCCGGCCCGACCCGAGGCGGTCTGCCGCAATATTTCGGCTTCGGTCCGCCGCCGGTTCACAACGTGGTTTTGACGTTTGACCGCCCATTTCACCGCACCAGCCCGGCGTCGCTTCGCGGCCCGCCTCGCAGCCCACCTCGCAACCCACCTGCCCGCGCTCAAGCCAAAAATCACTGCGGCGACGTACTGGCCTTGCGGGGATCAAACCGGCGATCATAGATGCACACAAAGCCGATGTAGTCACCGTAGGCGCGGTGCACGCTGGTGATGCCGGCGAACCGGTTCCAGCGCGCGCAATGTGCGGCGGCGATGTCCTTGTAGATTTGGTCGGTCTCTGGCGTCCACTCAATGATGCCGCCGGTGTCGTTTCCGGTCAGGCCAGGGCCCGGACCCGCGACGCCCGCAAAGGCAGCGCCCGCACAGGCGGCAAGTGATGTCAGAACCAGCGCAACTGCAGGTATCCAGCGCATGGGAGAAAGTCCCTGAGGAAGGTTGTCCTACCCCTGGGCCCGCATGAAGGGCAGCGTAGGGGAGGGGAATTTGTCCGCCATTACGATGCACATTTCAAGCACCTGCGGCGACAAATGCAACGATTTGAGCACGCTAGCGGCGGCAATGCGGCGAGGGTTAGCAGGTGCCCGCTTGAGAGCAGAGCGCGCGGCGTCCCCAAAACGCTAAATCCGACGCGCGCTCAGATCCTTGCCGCGGCGGCAGGCTTACGCGGCCCCCAATATCCGCACGAAACTCCTGCGCACGCGCTCCTGGGTATCGGCCAGGTGGGCCTCAAGCGTCGCGAAGTCCGGAACGTCGGCCGCGCGGCTCAACAGCTCGGTTAGTGCCGTGCCGCCGGATTTGGGGTCGAGGGGCGCCGCCCCACACAGACGCAGGATCTGGCCGAGATCCTGATAGAGGCGCGTTGCCGGCCTGAGGACCTCGGCATCCTCGATCGCGAGAATCCCCCCTCGCAATGCCTTATCGAATACGCACGCGGTTGCAGTGTCGAGGATGTCCGGCACTGCGGCCGCGTGCGCGAGTTGAAGATACTGCGCAATGAACTCAAGATCGATGAGGCCGCCGGCCGCGTATTTGAGGTCCCAGCGCGCGCCATCGCCCTTCTCGGCCGCGATGACGCGGCGCATATTGACGACATCGGACGCCAGCGCCCGCGCATCGCGCTGGATGCGCAGAACATCGCGGATCACCGCCTCGACCCGGGCCGCAAGCACCGGCGCGCCCGATACCACGCGGGCTCGCGTCAGCGCCAAGTGCTCCCAGGTCCAGGCGTCGTGACGCTGGTAGCTCTCGAAGGAGGCAACCGAGGTCGCGACTGGGCCAGAGCGCCCGGAGGGCCGCAGCCGCAGGTCGACCTCGTACAGGTGGCCGTAGTTGGTGCGGGTGGTGAGCGCGCTGATCAGCCGCTGGGTCAAGCGAGCAAAATAATGGGTGGCGTGGAGCGGCCGTCGTCCATCGGACTCCGGATGGGCCGGATCGAAGTCGTAGACCACGATCAAATCAAGGTCGGAATTCGCTGTCATCTCGCGACCGCCAAGCTTGCCCATCGCGAGCACGACGGCATCGCCCGCACGCACTTGCCCGTGGCTTGCCCGAACGATCTCGGCCACCTTGCCCTGAAGCGTCCGTACGGTTACCTCCGCGACCGCCGCGAATGCCTCACCGGCCTGCTGCGCCGACACCGTGCCGGAAAGAATGCGGGCGCCGATCAGGAACGCTTGCTCCTGGGCGAATCTGCGCACGCGATCGAGGAAATCCTCATAGGAGTCCGCCTCAGCAAGCAAGGCCGCCAGAGAAGCCGCAAGCCGTTCCGGCCTCGGCACCGCGCCGAAAAAGGCGGGGTCAACCAACGCATCGAGCACGTCCGGGTGCAGTGCCAATGTATCGGCGAGGCGCGGCGCGGTGCCCAGCACCCGCGCTACCAGCGCCACCAGATCGGGATTTTGTCGCAGCAACGAGAACAGGCGCGCGCCGCCGTAAAGATTGCCAAGGAAGCGGTCGAAGGCGGCGACCGCAGCATCGGGCTTGTCCGCCCGCGCGATGTGGTCGATGAGGAGCGGCACCAGTTCCGCGAATTGTGCCTGTGCGGTGTCTCCTTTGACCCCGCGCGCATCCCCGGCGAGCCAGCGTCGTACGGTCTCCGAGACGCCGAGTGGATTGCGGAAACCCATCGCGCTGAGTTTCGCCACAGTTTCCTTGGGGTCGGCCTGGCGCGGGAAGGCAAGGCGGCGGTGTCCGCCGGCGGCGGGCGAGGTGTGCTCGAACAGGCTTGCATAGCGGTTCTCCACTGCCTGCAAATGCCTGAGCAGCACCTCGGCCAGCGCATCGCGGTCCTCGTAGCCGAGAAATCGGGCGAAGCCGTCAAGCTCGTCACGCCGTGACGGCAGGGTATGTGTTTGTTCGTCAGCAACCATCTGCAGACGATGTTCGACCGTGCGCAGAAACCGGTAGGCATCTTGCAGATCGGTGCAGGTCGCCTCGTCGATCCAGCCGCCATCGGCGAGCGCGCGCAGGGCAGCGAGCGTCTCGCGGCATCGCAACTGAGGATTCCGGCCACCAGCAATGAGCTGCTGGGTCTGGACGAAAAATTCAATTTCGCGGATACCGCCCCGCCCGAGCTTGATATTGTGGCCTTCGACCGCAACCACGCTGTGACCGCGATAGGCGTGGATTTGACGTTTCATCTCATGAATGTCGGAGAGTGCGACAAAATCGAGGTACTTGCGCCAGATGAAAGGAGAGAGATTGGCGATGAATGCCGCCCCGGCGGCGCGGTCGCCGGCGCAAATTCGTGCCTTGATCAATGCGGCGCGCTCCCAGTTGCGCCCGCGGCTTTCGTAATATTCGAGCGCGGCCGGCACCGAAATCGCTATCTGGGTCGACGCCGGATCCGGCCGCAGGCGCACGTCGACCCGGAATACGTAGCCGTGCTCCGTCCGGTGCTGCAGAAGGCGGATCAACTGGCGGCTCAGGCGCACGAACAACGGCCCCGTCTCGAGGCCGGCGGTCGATGCGGCTCTTTCGGGATCGAAGAAGATGATGAGGTCGATGTCGCTTGAATAGTTGAGCTCGCAGGCGCCCATCTTGCCCATGGCGAGCACGAACAATCCGCAACCGCTGTCTGGATTGGCCGGATCCGGCAAGGCGAGCTTGCCGGCGCGGGCCGCTTGGCGCAGCACATGGCGCAGCGCGGTCGCCACCGCGGTATCGGCCACCTCAGTCATTGCCGCCATCACGCGCATCACGTCCCACACACCGCCGATGTCCGCCAAGGC
>JASHYD010001109.1 GCA_030043175.1 Xanthobacteraceae bacterium
AACGATTTCATCAAAATCGTCGCAATCTGCGATTGTTGCGCAGGTCAGAAGCAGCAACATTTCCGCCAGAGGGAAGGCCACCCGCCAGGACTGCCGACCATCCTCGATCCGCGAGATGGGGTAACGGGCCGGGTCCAGCCATCTTGGTAAACTGATGGTTAGGGGGTCGTCCCTCAGAATGATGGTGTCAAAAGTCAACGGAGTCTGGCGTTGCCAGCTCCAAGCATCATCGAGGAACGACCATGAATTACTATGCAGGAATCGATGTGTCTTTGGAAGAGTCATGCGTCTGCGTCGTCGATGCTACCGGCAAGGTTGTCCGGGAGGGCAAGGTTTCGAGCGAACCAACGGCACTGATCGCTTGGTTGAGTGAGGTTGGCGTGACCTTCACGCGCATCGGTCTGGAGGCTGGGCCGCTATCGCAATGGCTTTATGCGGCGATGCGGAAGGCTGGGCTCGCCGTGGAGCTTTTGCTCTCCGTCGGAGTCTGACGATGACCCGTTTCATGTTCCCGGTGCCGGAACGGCATCGTGTCGTCGCTCCAACCTCGGCGCGGCCATTGGTTATTCCGGTGCCCGCTTTGTAAATCCGGGTTCACCGCTGCGGCAGGCGCACTCGTCTGCACAAAACGGACATAGTTTCGATCTTGCCCGCGCAGGCTACGTCAATCTGTTGTCCGGTGGAAGCCGCCGCCCGGCTGTGTGCGGCGATTGCCGGGCGCAACTGCGGTATCGTGCGCAATTCCTCGACGCAGGATACCTACACGCGCTCACGACGACGGTCGTCAGGCAAGTCGAGCGATCGAACCAAGGTACTCGGCATGTCCTGGATGCTGGTTCGGGGACAGGTCATCACCTCGCTCGAGTAACCGCGAGGCTGCCCGGCTCCGTCATCAGCCTGGGCCTCGACATTTCGAAGCATGCGGCCCGGCAAGCCGCGCGGCGTTGGCCGATGCCTGCCTTCGCGCAACCGATCTCTGGGGCGAGCGGCCGGTGCACGACGCGGCCGCTGACCTCGTCATCAGCTTTTTCGCGCCAAAGAACTTCCCCGAAATGGCGCGGGTGCTGCGCCCCGGCGGATGGCTTGCCGTCGCCTATCCGGGTCCGCATCATCTGATCGAGCTTCGGGATCGCTTCGGGCTTCTGCGCCAGAACGAAGCCAATTCCGAGCGCTACGCCGACATGGCCGCGCGCGTCATCGGCCCACCGTCCGTCAGGCGGCTTCACCGCCGCGCGGTTCTTGATCCGGAGGCGACACGCGCGGTGATCTTGATGGGGCCCAACGCTCGCCATATCGATCCGGCGAGCCTCGACGTCGGCCCCGACCCCTTTGCCGTGACCTTCGATATCAACGTCCTTTTCGCCCAAAGAACGGAGACAAGCTCGTGATCATCCGTATTGCCCCATTCGACCCGCACACTGTCGGCAGCGAACTCTGGGCCGCCTTTAACGAGACGCGACGTGCCATTGCGCACGAGTTCTGGCCGGACGAGCCGATTCTCGATGACACCGAGACCCGGCGGGAAGTGCAGACGAACAATCCGATGGTCGAATGTCGACGCTGGGTGGCGATGGAGGGAGAGGAGGTCGCGGGTTCCATTGGAGCCGCGTTCCGCCGACCCGGCACGCCTAACGAGAAAGATTATGCCCGGTTTCTTTGGGCCTGGGGTGGTGTGCGGGCAAGCTCGCGGCGTTGCGGTGTGGGGACTCTGCTGCTCCACGAGGTCCACCGACTGATGCACGCCCTCGACAAGACCGTGCTGACGATGAGCGCGCACACGGAGCCGGGTCATGCCTTCATCAAGCACGTTGGCGCAGTCGAGAAGCATTGCAGGGTTGAGCAGCGCGCCGTCTTCGCCGACCTCGATTGGCCCCGCCTGCGGCAATGGGAGGACGGAGCCACTGCTCAAGGACTGACCTGGAAGCGCTACGCGCGTCGAGTGCCCCGCGATGTGCTCGTTGCCCTGCTACCAGTGTTCACTGAGTTGTTCACCGATGTGCCGCTGGGCGGGTTGGAGACCGGGCCCATCCGCTGGGAGATGAACGGTTATGACTTGTGGTACGAGACGCTCGAGCGGGTTGGCGGAGCCCATCATCTGGTTGTGCTGTGTGCACCCGATGGCGCCGTCGCCGGGCTCAGCGAAGCCGGATGGGACGCGCGAGCGCCCGGCATTGTGCGTCAGCAACTAACCGCCGTTGCGCGCCCGTGGCGTAGTCGGGGGGTTGGTCGTGCGCTGAAGGCGGCGATGCTTCGTCAGGTCCATGAGATGCATCCGGAGGCGACCATGATCGGCACGGATAATGCCGAGGTGAACGCGCCGATCCTTTCGATCAATGCGCGTGTCGGCTTCAAAATCGCTTGGCGCGATGTGGACTATCAGGTGACACGGGCGGCGTTGGATTCCTGGGCAGGTGCTGGATGAGCAACGAATTCCACGTCGAACGCGTAGAAATCGGTATTCAGTCGGCTTTAGGCCGATCACGCAGAGGCAGTGAATGGGCGTCGCCGGCTTATAGTTGGTGCGACGGGTCGTTAAAACGTGCTTGCTGAAGACAAACCACTTAATTCAGGGGCCGTTGCGAATGATGCAGGGCGGACCTGGGATGGCCCTGGGCGTGCCGGATCAGGAAGATTTCCGTCAGCATCCTGCTGGTGTACCTGACGTCCACGCGCAATTCAGCCGGCCGCCGCCGATCGTTTTCGGTCTCCCCTGACCGGCTGGAGAAATCGACGGACCGGTCGGTCCGACGACGTATCGTGGCCGGCAGCACGACGCCCGGCTAGAGCGATCCAATACTGGTCCGCTCGTGGTCACTCCTCCCGTTATCGCGGGCCGACCGCTACGTCAGCTAATCGGGGTCAAGCTGGCACTCATTGCTGTCGGCATGGGCCGGCCTCAACTAGCCCCCGGCTGCTTGCTTCCGATAACTGCAATTCTCAGGACCGAAGTCGCCGGCAACAATGCCCGCATACGCATGCGGCCCTCATCTGCCAATTCCGCCACTTCGCGGGCGCGATGACATCTATCTCCGGATTTGACTGAGCGAATGTGCAACTCGGATGCCGGCTCCGGACTTAGTTGCAGGGCAACTTGACAACGGACGAGACGCTTGTTGCGCCCTAACCCGTTTACCGACCGCAATCAACAGCTGCCCACGCGGCCCATCTGCCGTGAGGGGCGACTCTTAGAGTCTTGCTGCCGTTTCCTGCGCGCGGTCGCGGCCTAGCCGCCTCCGCCCGGCGCGGCCCGCCGCGGGATTCCGCCGCCGCTGGTGCGTGCGCCCGCAGGGGGCGGCAGGATCGGCGGCTGCGGCCCGAACACTTCGGTGAGCGCATCGTGCGCGCAGCGTTCCTCGCCGTAGGATGCGCCGCCTGCTCCGCCACCCACGCCTATTGCACCGATAAGTTGATCGTTAACGATGATCGGCAAGCCGCCTTCCTGCACCGTCAAGCCGAACTGGTCCATCCGGATCAGCGCGGAGACGTCGTCGAACGCGCGATTGGTTAGCACATGCGAGGGCTCGCGGGTGAGAACTGCGGCGCGCGCTTTGTTCTCTGCGGCCTTCTGATTGATGTAAGTTTGACCATCCATCCGATGCTCATGGATAATCTGGCCGTAAGGATCGAGTATCACGATCGTCGCCGAGCCGCCATGCGCCTTGGCATTGGCTTCGCAGATATGAGAAAGCCTTTCTGCCAGATCGGCGCGTAGCGTAATATGGTCGTGGACACCGAACCTCGATCCCTCATCAGGCCCGACGGAGTACTCCGGCGGCACCGGTCCCGAGAAGGTCAGCGAGGCCGGCTTGTCGGCAGCGTAAGCAACCGTGCCGATCAGGCCAAATGTCATGGTACCCGTTGCGAGCCATTTCCGTATCACCTCGTCCGATCGCCCATACGTGATCCTCCAGTTTTTGGAGAGGTCCTCGACGCTGGCTCATGCAAGCGCCGACTACAAGGTGACAATAATTTGACACGGCTCGCAACCGCCGGCGCTAGGCACCCGGATCATGAAGGCAACTTCGCAAGGCAGCGATCCGATGCAGGTCGAATCGAAGCAGTCCTAGTCGTTATCCCTACCAGGCATGATGCGCGGCTCGCGAATAGGATCGATCCGCGGCACCGTCACCGATGCTTTAGGGGTGGCCGCTTTCGTTGGGCCCGGCACGGCGTAATAAAGAAGCGCCACCGGATGGCAAATTGGCCCACCACCAAATCCCCGGTGGGGACGCGCAGGATTGCATTTTCGTCCGACCAGCAAGCGGTGCCGGCCGATTGCCGGGGCCGGCAGGCTGTCGCGGCCGTGTGCCCAAATCCCTCCTTCCTGCAAATGCCTCTACGCAACGGGCTGATCGTGCAGGTGACAGGCGACCAACGTGCCATCCGGCATCGGCCGCAGTGCGGGTTCCTCCGTGCGACAGGGCTCGAAGGCGTGCGGGCATCGCGTATGGAAGTGGCAGCCCGAGGGCCGGTCGATCGGGCTCGGGATGTCACCCCTGAGGATCATCCGCACGCGTGGTGCGCTCGGCTCCGGGACTGGCACCGCGGAGAGTAAGGCTTGCGTGTAAGGGTGCTTGGGCGCAGCGAAAATCCGCCGTTTGTGGCCGAGCTCAACGATCTTGCCAAGATACATCACCGCAACCCGATGGGTGATGTGTTCGACGATCGCCAGATCGTGACTGATGAACAGCAGAGCCAAGCCCAGCTGTCGCTGGAGATCTTGCAACAAGTTGACGATCTGCGCCTTGACGGAGACATCGAGCGCGGAGACCGCTTCGTCGCACACGATCAGATCAGGCTCAGCAGCGAGCGCGCGCGCGATGGCGATGCGCTGGCGTTGACCGCCGGAGAACTCGTGGGGCCAGCGGTATGCGGCATCGCGCGGCAGGCGCACCTTGTCGAGGAGCGCGTCGATCCGTGCGGTGAGGCCGGCTCCCGGTTTGGCGAGGCCAAAGTTGCGGATCGGCTCGGCCAGCAGGTCGCGCACCCGCATACGCGGATTGAGGCTCAAGAAAGGGTCCTGGAATACGACCTGGACGTGTCGCCGCAACGGCCGCAGCGTTGCGGCCGGCATGTCGTCGATGCGTCTGCCGTCGAGCAGCACCTCGCCAGCGGTGATGTCGAACAGCCGCAGGATAGCGCGGCCCACGGTCGACTTGCCGCAGCCGGATTCGCCAACGAGCGCCAGCGTCTCAGCCCTGTCGATGTGAAATGATACCCCGTCGACCGCATGGACGGCTCGCGCGCTCGCGCGCATGAGGCCGCCGCGCAGCGGGAAGTGCTTCTTGAGATCCTTGACGGCGAGCAGCGCGCTCATGCGGCCACCGTTTCTCTGGGGGCCAAATGGCACGCCGCAAAGTGGCGAGCTGCCTTCTCTTCAAGCGCCGGCGCAACCTGCCGGCAGACATCGCGCGCCTCGCTGCAGCGGCTGGCGAATACGCATCCGGGGATGCGCTGCCTAAGGCTCGGCACTACTCCCGGTATCTCGGCGAGCTTGGCCCCGGCGCCAGCGAGCGAGGAGCCGAGTTTGGGCACCGCCGCGAGCAGGCCCCGGGTATAGGGATGGCGTGGCGCGCGGAACAACTCCGCGACGCTGGCTTCCTCAACCTTGTGGCCCGCGTACATGACGACAACGCGCTCGGCGATCTCCGCTACGACGCCGAGATCGTGGGTGATGAGGATAATGCCGGTGCCGGCCCGCTTCTTGAGGTCGGCGATCAGGTCGAGGATTTGCGCCTGGATGGTCACATCGAGCGCAGTGGTCGGCTCATCCGCGATCAGAAGCTTGGGATTGCAGGCGAGCGCGATGGCGATCATCACCCGCTGTCGCATGCCGCCCGAGAGTTGATGCGGGTATTCGCGGGCACGCTGGCGCGGCTCGGCGATCCCGACGAGATTGAGCATCTCAACTGCACACTCCCGGACCGCCTTGCGGCCGAGGCGCTGATGCATTCGCAGCGTCTCGCCGATCTGTCCACCGACGGTTAGCACGGGATTGAGGCTTGTCATCGGTTCCTGGAACACCATGCTGATGCGGTTGCCGCGGATATTGCGCATCGCGCCTTCGGAGAGCGAGAGGAGGTCCGTGCCATCGAACCGGATGTGACCGGCGATCTTGCCCGGCGGCTGCGGGATGAGTCGCAGAATGGAGCTAGCCGTTACTGACTTGCCGCAGCCGCTCTCGCCGACGATCGCCACCGTCTCGCCGTGCTCGACCACGAAAGAGACGCCGTCAACCGCACGGGTGACCCCGTCCGGGGTGCGAAAATGGGTCCGCAGGTTTTCGACTTCGAGCAAAGCCATGCCGCTCCCTCACAACCGCTTGGCCATGCGTGGGTCGAGCGCATCGCGCAGACCGTCGCCGAGCAGGTTGACCGCGAGCACAGTCGCCGACAGGAACGCCGCCGGGAAGAACACGATGTAGGGCTTGACCTGCCACAGCGCGCGCCCCTCGGCCATGATGTTGCCCCACGACGGAATGGTGGGCGGCGTGCCGGCGCCGATGAAGGACAGGATTGCCTCGACGATCATGGCACTGGCGCAGACATAGGTCGCCTGCACGGTGAGCGGCGCGAGCGCGTTGGGGAGGACATGGCGCAGGATGATCATCGGCGTGCGGGTGCCGGCCGCAACCGCGGCGTCCACGAAGGGCTGCTCGCGCAACGACAGCACGACGCTGCGCACGAGGCGCGACACGCGCGGGATTTCTGCAATGGTGATGGCGGTGATCACATTTGCGACGCTGCCGCGGGTGAGCGCCATCAGAGCGACGGCGAGCAGGATCGGCGGGATCGACATCAGCCCGTCCATCACACGCATGATAAGGCCATCGAGCCGGCGCATGAACCCGGAGACGAGGCCGATCGAAAGGCCCGCGACCGATGCCAGGATCGCCACCGAAAAGCCGACTGTGAGCGACACCCGCGTTCCGTAAAGGACGCGGGAATAGATATCGCGGCCCAGCATGTCGGTGCCGAACCAGAACGTGGCCGACGGCTCGCGCGTGCGCCTCGCCGGCGCCAGCGCGGTCGGGTCGACCGTCCCGAGCAGGGGCGCAAACACCGCGATCACCAGCATCGCGATCACCAGCCCGCCGCCGAACGCGACGGCGGGATGTCCACGCGCCCAGCCGATGAGGCCGCGGCGCGCCGCGACCGGCCGCAGCAGGTCGGGAAGCTCGGGGGCAATCGCGTATGGCGTGACCATCTCTTCTGCGCCACTTGTGGGAGAAGACTCAGGGTCGCAAGGATTAGCTCCGCAGGTGTCTCTTAGCGTCACCCCCGCCTCCGACCCCGC